>NZ_AGVX02000097.1 GCF_000239155.1 Actinoalloteichus spitiensis RMV-1378 | reverse complement strand
GTCCACGCTGACGTCGTGGTCCGACTCGGGAAGGTCCTCGTCAACGATCTGAAGGGCATGCACGGTGGTCGCGATCACGGTCTCGGGTCCCATCCTTCCCGCTTCCCGCAGCAGCGCCACCTCCAGGTCCGAATAGCCTGCTCCCTTGCCCAGGCGGACCCCGCGCCGGTTCACCGCGACGCTGCCGCAGACCACCAGGTCGACGGGCCGGATCTCGTCCACGTCCACCGTGGGGGCGATGTCGATGGCACGGTGGCTGTCGGCGGCCTGTTCCGGGGGCACCTCGAGTTGTGCGGGGTCGAGCAGGAAGAAGGGGCGTTCCCGTGCCAGCTTCGGAACGGCCATGTACACGAGCTTGCCGTCCCGGAGAGCACGAGCGCGCACGGCACGCTGCGCCTTGTCGGGCACGGTCTTGATCACGCGCGCGGACTCCCACACGGGCAGCCCCGCGAGGCGGTCGGCGGCGGCCTCGGCGGAGATGAAGTTCGGGATCCGGCCGTGCACGTCGGGGTCGTGCACGACCGCGGCCGCCGCCAGGCGGTCCCACACGCGCGCACGTGCCTCGTTCTTCAGGTCGTCCAGCGGATCCGTCACTGGGCACCATCCTTCATGCGGGCCTTGCGATCACGACTCTCGTGGGCACTCCCCCAGGTCCCCCACCCCGCTCGGCACCGCTGACCCGGTGCGGAAACCGATCACGGCTCCACGGCCGTCGGACACGGCACAGCCACCGTCGTCTCAGCCAGCTCACCGCGGAGTACCTCGGCCGGCGGAGGCTCCGGTACCTCCCGCCTTCCAGAATGATCTCCCCGTCCAGCGTCGTGACCCGCACCGGGGAGATGCCCCACCGGACGCGCCGGCCTCTCACTCGGCGGTGGCTTGGGCGCCGAGGACATCGGCGTCGCGTTGTCTCTGAGGTGGCCGAAGCCCGGGGATCAGGGCAACGGTGACCGCGACGGAAGCGATCGCCATGATTCCCATCGCTGTCGCCGGTGAGGTGAATTGTGCGACGGCACCGGCGAGAAACGCGCCCACGCCTTGCATGCTGAGCATGCCGGAGGAGTCCAAACCCAAGGCCTGGCCGCTGAGTTCGGGCGGAGTGATAGCCATCAGACGCTCCTGAAGAAGCAGGCTCGCCGAGAATCCGATCGACGCGAGGACTACGGCTGTTACAGCCAATGGCGGGCCCGGATGCAGGAAGAAGACAAGGTACGGGATGGCCAGGAGCAGGCGCAGTGGAACGCTGAGCTGGTTCCTCCACCGCCGCGAAACGAACCGGCCGATCAGGGTGTCCCCGGCGAGCATCCCCAATGCGGCGCAGGCGAAGAGGAGACCCGCATGGCTCGGCGCGTAGGGGATGAAGAGGGACTCGCAACCAACGATCAACCCGTTGGGTATCCACAGCGCCAGGTAGACGTGGCGGCGGGGCGTGGACGACCAGAGTACCGCGGTGTTGCGCCAGGTCTCGGCAACAGAGGGTCGACCGGACGCACGTGGCGGACGGTGCCTGAGGCCGAACCGTGCCACCACCGCGGCGACGAGGTAGAGGGTGCAGCCGACGAGCAGCGCTCCCCGCGGGGACAGGACGGTGACGAGAAGACCCCCGAGCGCGAATCCGCAGACGTGCGTGACCCCGACCGACATGTTCACGACCGAACGCCCAAGCAGATAACCCTCGTCGGCGAGGAGCTCGTTGAGCAGTCCGTAGCGCACGCCGCCGCTCAACGATCCGAGAACTCCCAGAACCATAAGAAGCACGAAGATCCCCCACACCGGCAAGCCGGGGATGGCCTGGGCCGCCGTGCCGATGGCGGCGAGCAGCGCCAACCCCACCATGGTGGCACGGGGGGGTAGTCGATCGGCGGCTGACAGCAACGTGATGGCGCCGACACCCTGAGCCAGGGAGGGACCGAACATGGCGAGGGAGGAAAGCAGCGGAGAGCCGGTCACCTCGTAGATCAACGTTCCAAGGGCGAGCTGGCTCACCGTCATGGCCGCGATCTGCACGGAGACGGTCAGGAAGAACGGGGTGAACTCCGGTGCCCGGAAGAGTTTTCCGTATGTGCGCATGGCTCAAATCTTGGCGATGCCGCCCCTGGCCGGCTATTGTTTCGCAGGGGGGCGAAACAATGGGCTGGTGGCGGATCAACACGGATTCCCTCGCGGAGAGCCGCTTTGTGGTTTCGGCGTTGGCGGAGGCGACCGCGAGTCTGCTCACGTTGGAGCGGGGTACGGCGACGCACCCCGGCGAGCGCGCGTGGCTCGACGTTCACCAGACCGCCTACCGGAAGCTGCTGACCGAGGACCCGGTAACCGCCCTGTTGGTGCGGGGTGGGTTCGGGCGGGGCTGGATGGCGGACTTCCTCACCCCCACGCCGTTGGGGGAAGGCGAACCGGCGTTCGCGGAGGAGCTGTTGGAGCTGCGGAGGACCCCGTCGGATGACGCTCGCGCCGACCTCGCGGTGTCGCTGCGAGGTCCGCTGCCCGGTGAACTGGACCGCCCCGACTTGCCCGATCGTGCGGCCGATCTGCTGGAATGGGTGTGGAACGAGACCGTTCTGCCCTACTGGCCCCGGCGTCGGCGGATCATTGAGGCGGATATCGTCGTTCGGGCACAACAACTGACCCAAGGTGGCTGGGCGGCTGCCCTGGACGATCTGCGTCCGGGGATGCGCTGGCTTGGTGACGGCAGGCTGCAGATCAACGCCTACCGTCATCCTCCGCAGCAGATCTCCGGCGCGAAGGTGCTGTTCGTTCCGGTGACGTCGCGCCATTGCTGGGTTTCCTGGGACAAGCCGCGGCGTTACGCCGTGACCTACCCGTGCAGCGGTCCGTTGGTCGAGGCGGACCGGGCACCGGTTCCCCGGGCCTTGCGAGCCCTGCTCGGGGCCGCGCGAGCCGACCTGCTGGTCCTCCTCGACACTCCGAAGAGCACCACGCATCTCGTGGCGTTGACCGGACAGGCCCTCGGCTCGGTGGGACGTCACCTGAAAGTGCTGCTCGACGCCCGCCTGGTGTGGCGGCGACGCGCCGGGCGGTCGGTGCTCTACTACCGCACCGACGCCGGGGAGTGCCTGGTCGAGGCGCAGAAGGACTGCTGAGCACCTGTGGGGGATCTCGTCCGGTGGGAGCCCTTGCCTCGCCTGGTCGGCCTCGGCGTCCCGCAGGTGCTCAGGTGACGTTGAGATCCATGTCCCGCATCCAGGTGTCCACTTCCAGCAGCGGAGTGAGCAGGTGCGCTGTGCTCGCGTGCGTCATGGTCGAGTGCTGGTCGGCGGCCATGCTGAGCACTCGTTCGTGGTCGAGCAGACCGGAGAGGGGTGACGAGGAGTCTGCCACCAGCTCTCGCACGGCAGTCCGGGTCAGCGCCTCCTGGCGCGGGTCGTGCATGGCCGGGTACGCGCTCTTCTTGCGGTTCAGGACCTCCGGCGGCAGCAGGTCCGCGACGGCCATTCGCAACAGGCTCTTCTCCCTGCCGTCTGCGACCTTCATCGACCACGGCACGTTCCAGACGTACTCCAGCAGGCGGTGATCGCAGAAGGGCACCCGGACCTCGAGCCCCACCGCCATGCTCATCCGGTCCTTGCGTTCCAGGAGGGTGATCAGCGGCCCTTGCAGGCTGAAGAACAGCACCTCGCGCATTCTGGCGTTCAGTCTGTCCTCTCCGGCCAACCGGGGTACCTGCGAACGCAGCGTCGCGTAGCGGTCGGCCTCGAACTCGGCCGGGCGCAGCGCTTCCCGGAGATCAGGGGAAAGGCAGTCGGCCAGCCGGGGAGCGTCGCCCAGCCAGGGGAACCCGTCGCGCCACACCATGGCGGAGTCGTGGAACCACGGATAGCCGCCGAAGATCTCGTCAGCGGCTTCACCGGAGAGCGCGACCGTGCACCGCTCCCGCAGAACGGCGAACATCGAGTACATCGAGGTGTCGAACTGCCCGAGGCTGGGCAGGTCCCGCGCCCTGCGCGCGGCGGGCGCGGCTGCCGCCAGATCAGCGGGGGTGAGCACGACTTCGACGTGCTCGGTGCCGAGGTGCCGCGAAGCCAACGCGGCGTAGGGCGCGTCGCGCTCTGGTCGAAGAGCCGTCGGACGGAAGTCGTTCTCCTCGCCCTCGAACCGAACGGAACAGGTGATCAGGGGTCCTTCGCCGTCGTGGCGCAAGCGACGCATCGCGATGGCCGCGACCACGCTGGAGTCCAGACCTCCGGAGAGCATCGCCGCCCGGGGAACGTCAGCGATGAGCTGCCGTTCGACCGTGTCCTCCAGCAGGTCCCTGATGGTGCTCAGTGTCGTGTCGAAGTCGTCGGTGTGCGCTCGGCTGGACAGTCGCCAGTAGGCCGACTCATGGCAGCCACGGCGATCGATGCGCACGGTGTGGCCGGGTTTCACCTCACGCAGTCCGCTGATCGGAGTCTCTCCGGGCAGCGCGAGGCGTGAGTTCAGGAGGATGGGCAGGGCTTCCGCTGTCAGTGAGGCCTTGAACGACGGATTCGCCAGGATGCCCTTGGGCTCGGACGCGAGCAGCACGCCGTCGGGTGTCGGCGCGAAGTAGAGCGGTTTGACACCGAGGCGGTCGCGGACGAGCACCATTTCGTCGTGGACCGAATCCCACACTGCGAAGGCGAACATGCCGTTGAGCCGTTCAGCGCAGTCCGAACCCCATTCCAGATAGGCGTGCAGCACCACTTCGGTGTCCGAACGGGTACTGAACTCGTGGCCGAGTGTGACCAGTTCCGCGCGCAGTTCGACGAAGTTGTAGATCTCCCCGGCGAAGGCGAGCACCACGGGGCTCCTTTGTGGGCCGACCTCCGAGATCATCGGTTGGGCGCCACCGGCGAGGTCGATCACGGACAGCCTCCGGTGCCCCAGTGCCGCATGTCGGCTGAGCCACGTTCCACGGCTGTCGGGGCCACGATCGCCCATGGTGTCGGTCATCGCGTCGACAACCCGCTGCTCGCCGCGCAGATCCCTGGTGAAGTCCACCCATCCGACAAACCCGCACATTCGTTGCTCCCATCGTGGCCAGTGAGCGCGCGTCGCGACACTGTCCTCCTTTGACCTTCCCTGCACCGCAACCGGAACGACGCTTCAATTCGCGAGGTCCGGGGACGCACGGCGCCCGAGCGTCCCCGGTTCACGTGAGTCGTCGTTGCCCCCGACCACAACCGGGAGTTGCCGGTCCTATACCGCGACCACGGCGTTGTCGGACGCTCCATGGCCGTGCATGCTGACGATGCCGACCGCTCCGGTGGTGAAGAACCTCGCCCACAGACCGCCAGGCCGTCCGCCGAAGAGGAAGGGGCTGAGCACGGGTGCGACGTCGACCTCCCGCGGCTGTTCGGCCCCGTTATCGACGACGAACAGCGGACAGGACTGGGCGTGAACGTATTCCTGGACGACGCAGTCGCCTGCCGCGGCGGCACGTTCGACCAGGTGCCTCCACTGTTCGGTGGAGATGTCCTTGCCGAGGAGGACCTGCTGGCCCCGCAGGCCGATGCCCCGTTTGAGCACGAGGTCCTCGCGGTATCGGATGGCATGGGCCAGCAGGTCGACCGACTTCCCGGCGTGGGTGGTGCGGCGATCGGTCAGGATGCGGGTCCACGGTAGATAGGTGTCGACGAGCGAACGGTCGGCGGAGGACATCCACGGCCGTCCCTCGGACACCATGCCCATGACCAGCTTGTTGGCGACCAGTTCAGCGGTTTGTGGCGCCAGCAGCAGGCATCCGTTCTTCAGTGCCCGCCGGACCGGCTCGGTGCTGATGCCGAGTTCGTCCCACTCGGAGACCGTGAAGTGGCGCAGGCCCAACGGATAGCGCAGGCCCGGGGGCCCGTCCCAGACCTGGTCCAACTCCTCTGGCTCGAAGTGCCGGGCGCTGAAACCTCGCTGGTTCAGGTAGTCGATCTCCACATCGAAGTAGTACGTGGAGTCGGTGTGCTTGAGATCGCGAACGGTGCCGACCCAGGCGAGCTTCGGGGGCAGCGCCAGCTCGTCGCAGACGTCGGAGAACAGCGCGGCACGACTGGCGAACGGGTCGTGGAACGAATAGGGCAGTCGGCCGTCCGGTGTCTCGTGGAGTTCGCGCCACACCTCGTACAAGCAGTGCAGCTGGACAGGGCCCCCGAATCCGCCGCTGACGTTGAATTCGAGGACGCGCGGACCGTTCGGGCCGATCACGATGTCCGGTCGCGCCATGCAGTCCGCATAGCGCTCCTCCAACCCGCTGTCGTCGAGGAAAAGGGGGTAGTCGTGCTCGGTGGCTCCCAGGACCGCCATCCGGCCCTGGGTAGTGGGAGCGATCTCCAGCACGGTCCTGCGCAGCAGGTCGAGAAGGGAGCGGGTGACCCGGAAGAGCTCGGCGTAGGACGTTCGGGGTAGTGTGAAGGGAACGGCGGGAAGGACGGTTTGAGGCGCGTCACCGACATCACCGATCTTGGAACGGACGGTTTCGCGGATCTGGTCGGCCGGTGCGGCGGGCGGCAGGCGGAGCTCGCCGAACCAAGGGTGGGGCATCGACTGCGACTCCAATCGTGGTGGTACCGTTCCGAGCTTGCTACAGCTCGTCGAGATCGACGATCACCTTCCCGTTGATCCCCGGCGAGCTGTGCGGGATGTCCGACCGGAGGGCGTTTTCCTTGTCGTGGAAGTACTTCGCGACCAGGGCTCCGGTGGCATCCTCGGTGAGGACGGGATTGTTCACCAGGAAGCGGCGCACCGAAGGCGTCAGGGACTTCGGCCGGATGAGCATCCTTAGATCGCCGAAGTTGTTCGCGGGAATGACCGCTGTGGTCCCGAACCGCTTCTTGTACTGAAACGTTCCTTTGGTCAGGAACGGCTCGCAGCCTTGGAAGTCGACGGTGTCGATGCCGTCCTCCTCGGCGGCCCAGTCGAGGATCGCGTGGTAGACGAAGTTCTGCGCGCCCGCGGAACGGTACTGGTCGTCGCCTGCTTTGACCCCGATCAGGCGAGCGTTGAGCGTGCGGCTCCGCTCGTCGATCTGGCTGACGCTCCCCGACACCCACTCCCCCGACTTGTGCACCCGGAACAGCACGCCCTGCTGGAAGAGAGTCCGAAAGGCCTTCTCCTCGTCCACACTGCGGGCTTTGTCTCCGTAGCGGTTGCGCATGGTCGGCACGTGCATGCTCCGGTAGAACTCGAAGAAGTGATCGTCCTCATGGGACACGTCGTAGCCGAAACCGTCCTTCTCCGCCTGCTGGCGCCGTTTCAGCTCGCGCCGCGAGAGCTGCGACATCACGTCCTGAGCGCCGCGGCTGGTGTCCACCACCTGGTGTATACGGGACACAGCCCGGATGTCGCCAGGCTCGGCGAGCTTGTCCACCACCGCTGACGGGGCGACCAGGACTGCCACGTCCGCGTGGATCGAGGCCCACCGATCGGCGAGGTCTGGAACCTCGCCGATCGGCTCGGTCCGCTCCCCGGACTGTTGGGTCAGGAACTGGTCCTCGACGAACGGCGCGATGTAGGTCAGTCCCTCCTTGACTCCCAGGTAGGCGGTGCTCGCCCATTCGCGCAGTTCGGTGATCCCCGAGTTCTCCCGGATGAAGTGGCTACGGTTGTCCGTCATCGCCGAAACCAATCTGCGATCCGTTACGCGCGCGCCCTGTCGAGCACGGCGTCGAGCACCTGCACCGCACTGTCGGCATGGATGATCCACTCGGCGGGGAGGGGCGCGTAGTCGTCCCGGCCGTACGTGCCGGACGCGTGAATGGTCACGCCGTCGGCATCCCGCAGCAGCCCGCGGTCGATCGCGTTCAGCACTCCGGTCACAGCCATGACCAAGGACCACTCGGTGAGGTCACGGGGGTCCTCGGGGAGGGACACCGCGCTTTTCCTCAGGAGCGCGCGGCATTCCGCGTACCGTTCCATGCATTCCAGCAACGATACGACGACTCCCGTCCCACCATTGGTGGCGATGAGTCCGCTCATCTCGGTGGCTGTCGCCGGTTCGTGGGTGTAGAAGGTGTGCTCCAGAATTTCCTGCGGGGACCAGGTGCGGTGGGGGAAGTGGTCGGAGTCCTCCTGCACCCACACGCCGTCCGGCCGCATGTCATACGCGGGCGTGTTCCTGCGGTCGAACGAACCCTCCAACGTGTGCAACACCATGTCGCACGTCGCCAGGTGCTGCACCAGCAGGAACGACGGGTCCGCAACCGCGTGGCCGCGATCCTTGAGTACCTCGATACCGCTGGCATAACCCAGGAGGCCGAAGGCGCTGGACACCGCATGGGCGTGCACGGTGCGCAGGTCGGTGCGTCCGGCGAACCCGAACTCGAAGTCGTACAGGGCCCGCACGATGTCGGCGATCCGGTAGTTCTCCAGGCGAAGCGAGTGCCAGAGCCTGAAGCGGTCGTACCCGCTGTCGGTGTAGAGCCGCTTGAACTCCTGGCCCACCTGTTTCACGGCTTCCGGCGGCGCGTTGTCGAGGACGAACACCGGGTTGAGCGCCCGCAGCTCCGGGTCCTCGGACAGGGTCGAGCGACGCAGCTTGCCCGTCGTCTGCTCGGGAGTCAGCGTCACGACCCGCAACTGTTCGGGTTCCACGAGACCGGCGGTCAGGGCGCGGGCAACGGCGTCGCGCAGTGCGACGGCCTTGTTCCCCGACGACGGCGAGAAGAGCATCACCGGCTCGCCGGTTTCCTGGATGTGGTTGACCGCGCGTGCCACGATGATCAGCGAGGCGAACGTCTTGGTGGTCTGCGTCTGCGGGTTCTGCCTCAGATCGAGCAGCCGCAAGGGCAGTCCCCGGAAGTCACCGAGTTCGTGGAGGCCGGCGGTGGCGGGAGAGAGGAACTCGGCGACCTTGTCGTCGAGCTCGGGCAGCCGCGTCGACGGTTCGAAACCGGCACTCGGCGCGGTCGGCTGGAAGCGCGAGGCGAACTCGGCGAGCAGATCGTAATAGCGCGTGAGGAGACTCTCGCTATCGCACGTGGTCAGTGTGGGAGAACCAGTAGCGGGATGCTCGTGAACGGTCACTCTTGCCCCTAGACCTTCGTGGTCATTGTCGACTGGATGTGATGTCGGAATCGGCGTTGGTGCTCCCCGAGGTGGGCGCTCACGCGTGGGGGCACTGCGGAGTCGTGCGCGGAGAGGACGCAGTGGATGAACACAGGTGTCGTGCGGTGGGCCAGGACGTCGGACAGCGCAGCGGCGAACGCGTCGTCCTCCGCTACCCGGAGAACCTGGTCGTAACCGCAGGCACGAGCCAACGCCCCGAGGTCGGTCCGCCCCGACGGTGTGCTCTGGCCGCCCGTCGAGGCGTACAGGCCGTCGTCGAGGACAACGTGGAGAAGCCCGAGGTTCGACATCGCACCCGCGGTGACCAGCGCGGCCGGGTTCATCAACAGGCTGCCGTCACCGTCGACGACCACGGTCGGGCCGCCGGTCACCAAGGCGACACCGGTCGCGATGGAGGTGGCGAGACCCATCGATCCGGTCATGTAGAAGTGGTTTGGCCGATCGGCTATGGCCTGGGCGATGCGGCACGAATAGCCTGTGGTGAACACGATCGGCTCGTTGGTGGTCGCCGAAATGATCGCTCGGATCGCCGATGCCTTGTTCACGCCCGCCACCCGAACAGCGTCGGTGGGACGAGCAGAGCGGCCGGTCGGTGCTGTCCGCCGACCAGGTCGCGCGCCCAGTCGACCTGGGCGTCCAGGGCGTCCGCTCGGAGCTGTTCGGTGGGGATGCCGCAGCCGTTGAGCAGCGGCTCGGTGAGCCGCCCCATCACGAGGTTCTCCGAGGTCCTGTCGGGGAGCACCCCGCGGAGGCTGATGATCAGCAGCATCGGGATCTCGTAGGGCACCACGAGCGAGGCCAGCGCGTTGAGCGACTGCCCCAATCCGGAGTTCTGCATCATGACCACCGGCAACTGTCCGGCCATGGCCGCCCCGGCCGCCATCCCGACCGCGTTGTCCTCCCGAGGCACCGTACACAGCCCGAAATCCCGCTCAACGCGTTCGTAAAATGGTGCCAAAAATCCACAAGGCGTGCCAAAGAAGGGACCGAACCCGTTTTCGGCCAACGAGAGGGACAAACAGGAGGACGGATTATCCAGGAATAATTGCGACGTCACGGAGGACTCCTCAGCGGAATCTGGGGGTACGATCTCCCGCGCCGGGGAATGTTGGGATTGCCGAGGACAACCCCTCAGGACGCACCCACAACGGACACCGGTAAACGATTCTACGAGCTGTCGTTCTTCGCGTTCCATGTGCTGAACGTCAGCGTCCGTGAGATGCGGCGGCCAGCAACCTCCCTTTTCTAGTGATCGAGATATCTCCCCAGACGCGAAGTGCACGGCGACCGACCACGCTGGTCCGCACGTGACGGCGACGCTCTTCCGGTCCCCACAGACGAACAGTGGGATCTGCGAACGACGCTAGTGGGTGGCCACAACCTTGGATAGGTCCGTTCGGGTCAACCTACCCCGTTCCGGAGTACTTAATTCACACCTAAGATACGTTGGAATTTGACATCCACCACACAACGGAACGTGACACCGTGAATGCGACTTCGGCCGAGGGAGGTTTCCAGTTCGGGATCTCCATTGCTGGCATGCGTGGTTTCTGTTGTCGGTGATCGCGCCGCGGTTATTGAAAATAGAACATCTACCCCTCAGGCCGGACGGCCTTCGCGGGTGAACCGGCTACCCAACGACACGCTGCCAGGACCGTCTGATCACCCTCGCGCACGACCTGCCCAGCGCGTTCCGGAGTGACACGGGACCGACCGGGAAGCGGGCTGGCAACGCCTGCAACCCGAGGACGGGTTCAGGCCCGGTCGCGCGACTGGGCATGGCCGCGAGTCGGTCTTCCCTCCGACAGCGACCCGAGTTTGCTCAGCAGGGAGTCGAGCCTGCTCGTCGGCACCCACCGAACCAGCACCGGCGAACTCCGCCTACTCCCGGACGACGGGCCGAACAGTCCCACGGTCAGTCGATGACCAGGGCGAACGGAAACCGACCACGTCGACGTCTTCGTTCCCGGCCCTGATCCTCACTGATCTTGTCCCAGCCGTCCCTGGCCAGGGTCGCGGACGGCAGTGCGGGCAGCCGTCGGAACCACGGAAGGCGTCTTTCCTCCCGGCCAGCCTCGTTCTGGTCCGGCAGCCGATGTGAGGGTGACCACCGCTCAACAGCCGAACCCGGCAGTGCTGACCAGCGGGTTCGCGTCGGCAGCCTGGTGGTGGAGTCGAGTTTCAGGTTGTCCACGCCCGAGTAGCACCCGACGGGGCGGGCTCTGGCCCGTCCCGAGTGGGTGCATTGGACGTGAGTCCAGCGCTGCCCTGTAGGCGTGGGGGCCGCGCAGTTGTAAGACGAGGTCCCGGACGTTGCTGAACCCGAAGTTGAGGTGTGCGTGCCAAGATCGTGGACAAGATCGTGGACAAGATCGTGGACGACATGACACGCCGATTCGTGGCCGCGCATCCGGACACGATCGTGGTGGATCTGGGCGTGGGCCTGGACCACCGGAAGCACCGCGTCGACGCTCCGTCCACTGCGGACTGGTTCGACGTGGACTTCTCCGAAATTGTCGAGGCGCGGACCGAGGTGTTCGGCGAACACCCGCGGGTCCATCCGGTCGACGCCGACGTGCGCGGCGTGAGCTGGCTGGACCGGATCCCGGCGGAACGGCCGGCCATGATCATCGGCGACAGCCTCGTGGCCTGGTTGTCCAACGGCGAGATCGAGGCCATGCTCAAGCGGCTCGTCGCGCACTTCCACGCCGGCGAGATCGCCTTCAACGACCTGCCCGAAAGGTGGGACGCCCGGCTGAAGCTGGCCGAGGAGGCCAGCACCATGCTCAGGTCCGAGGTCGACATGCTGCCCCTGATGATGCGCACGGTCATCAAGATGTGCCGGCGCAGCGAGAAGGCGATCCACAAGACCAGGGTCCTGCGCTACTGCTTCTGATCTTTGTGCTCGCACAGTGCGTGAGCAGGTGGGTGTTCGAGAGTAGTCCAGCCCAGCCGTTTCGCCGCCAGCTTCAGGTGATCGCTGCGGGTCTGCGCACGAGTGCCGTTCGAGCTGGATTCCCGTAGTTTTCGCGCAGTAGGCAACGGTTCAGCTCGGACTGTGGTTTGGGCACGGGCTCATGTGCTGGGCCTGCTGCTGCGGACCGAACGCAAGAACGGGGGCCTCGCCGAGCAGGCCGGCGAGGCCACCCCGGACGGCATGCAACGCCTGCTCTGCCACGCGGCCTGGGGATATGCGGCAGACCATCCCGGGCATGAGCAGGCACTGGAGGTTGCCGTTGCGTACTTGAGGCACCAGGGTTGCCACGCCTGCATGGTTGCCGACCCCGGTGCGATCTCGCAGGTGACCTCCCTCAACCTGTGCGTTGGCGCCGGCGCCGGAAATGCCTTCTGCGTGGCCACGTTTCTCGGCTGCCGGCCGAACGCGGTGCCGTCCGCCTCGCTCTGCCTGGTGCCGAGGCGGACGATCGTTGCTGCGACGGTCTGTTAGCGGCGGCCGCGGTTGTCCCTCAGTTCGCGAGCCCGCAGATGAGTGGCGGACAGATCGCGATGAGCGTGAGTGCCCAGGTGGCTCGGCAGGTCGTCGAGCCGGTGGTACAGCACTCGGATGTGCTCCAGATAGCCGATGGGCCCCGCCAGGTCAGCTCCGAGCCTGTCGGGCTTGCCCCGCCGCGTCCACGGACAACGGGTGGGGGTGCTTTTCGACCGCGTCGCGCAGGACGTCGTGCTGTTTCGCCAGCGCTGTGACCACTTCCTCGAGCGGATAGGTGCCTGTTCCCGAAACCGGATGTCGATCGAGGACCCCAGCCACCTCGGCCGCCACCTCGGTGGCCACCTTCACCAGTTGTGTCCGATCGTCGTTCACATTGCCCTCCTCGGGATCACGCCGGTCGTTGAGCGACCTGCTCGCGCCGGGCCGCCACGGTCGATCCCGACTCGCGGCTCGCCATGCGACGCAGGACGATCGGGGCCAGAACGAAGCCGAGGACCGCCCAAGCGCCTAGCGCGAGAACCGTCTCCAGTTGTCGCCACGACTGGTCGATCTCGGCAACGGCGACCGCGTCGGGCAGCAGTGCCGATCGCAGCCCCAACCCGAGCCAGTACACGGGAAATGCCTGCCCGACCCACTGCAGCCATCCGGGTAGTGCGGTGATGGGGTAGAAGATCCCGGACACGCTCACGAGGCCCATGATGATCAGGGTGACGAACCCGAGGCTCTGGGCGTTCGAGAACAGCGACCCCAAGATCGCTCCCAGGGGCATGACCGCGAGCAATCCCAGCAGCAGCACCCAGATCAGGGTCAGCCACGACGACGCGGTGCTCTTGCCCACTCCGTCGAAGAGCACGAGCGAAGGCACCAAGATCAGGACGAACACCACGACGGTGATCGCTGCCTTGCTCAGGATCCGGCCGACCAGGTAACTGACCATCCCGCCCGGGGTGGCCTTGGCCCGCAGCAGCGTGCCGTCCTCGCGATCGGTGACCAGTGACAGGGCGAGGCCCATCAGACCGGTGAACACCGCGTTCATGCCGAGAATGCCCGGCACCGACTGGGAGCCGAGTGAGAAGTCCGTGCCGGGGACCTTGGAGTCACCGACGATGTACATCACCACCACGGCGATGACCGGTATCCACAGCCAGCCGATGAGCTCACCGACGTTGGTGACCGACTGGCGAAGCTCGACGCGCGCACGGAACAAGCCCGCGCTGATGGCGGCGTTGTTGCCACTCATGCCTTCACCTCCGCGCAGGACGGACGGTCGGACGACAGTTCGGCCGGCACGTCCGCGTGTCCTGCTTCGAAGTCGCGCACCATGGACAGGTAGACCTTCTCAAGACTGGCGCGGCGAACCTCGAGATCGGTGATGTCGGTGTCGTGCTCGCGGAACAGTTCGCGCACGAAACTCGTCGCGTCGGCTATCGAGTGGGTGTGCGGCTCGCCGTGCAGTCGGTAGCTGACCTCGGACGTGCTGGAGATGCGTTGCGACAGCTCCGTCGCAGTGCCTTCGGCCGCGATCTCCCCGCCGGCCAGGACGAGGATCCTGTCCGCGAGTCGCTCGGCCTCGTTGAGGTCGTGCGTGGTGAGCAGGATGGTCATGTCATCGCGCTCAGCCAGACGACTCACCAGCGCGTGGAAGTGCTGCCGGGCTTCAGGGTCGAAACCCACGGTCGGCTCGTCGAGGAACAGCAGATCCGGCTTGCCGACCAAGCCCACCGCGACGTCGAGCCGTCGTCGCTGGCCACCTGACATCACGCCGACCCTGGCGTCGGCGTGCTCAGTCAGGCCGACGAGGTCGAGAAGTTCGTCGACGTCGAAGGGACGCTGCCGGTCGGAGGTGCTGAAGGGAGCGTAGTGGCGGGCGAGGTAGACCAGTAGTTCGCGTGTCCGCCAACGACTGTGGTCGCGCCAGGACTGCAGCACCACACCCAGCCGGGCCCGCCATGCCTCGTTGCCGTTGTTCGGATCGACGCCGAGCACCTCGACCTGGCCGCCGCTGCGTCGCCGGAAGCCCTCCAGGATCTCGATGGTCGTCGACTTTCCAGCCCCGTTCGGACCGAGCAGTGCGACCACCTCACCGCGGTGAATGGTGAAGGTCGCCCCGCGCAAGACCTCCTTCGCGCCGTAGCTCATGCGGAGGTCGTGCACCCGGATCACCTCGGGAGCGTTCGGAGACCGCTCGCGCAGTGGCCCTGACCTTTCCGGATTGTGCTCGGGGTTGCCGTCGTGCGGGGCTGAACAGCCACTGGTGGTCATGTTCGGGTTGACTTTCATCCTATCAAGGATATCGTTGAACTACCCGTATAATGTTTTCCAGCGAAAGAGGCGTAACGTACTGGCACAACACAGCGCCAACCTTAAAATCTGGGGTGAAGGTGTCTGCAAGGGGCGCGATGGGGCGAGCACTGAGGCCAGTCGACCTGGCGCGAGCCGCCGGGATCTCGACGCAGCAGGTCCGCAACTGCTTGGACGACGAGGTGCTGCCGCCGGCAGCACGATCGGAGTCGGGCCATCGGCAGTTCGACTCGAGACACCTCGAAGCGCTGCGGGCCCACCGGCGCATGGTGCGGGGATACAGCTGGGTCGTCGCCCGTGCGATGGCGCGGGCAGTGGGGGCGGGGGACGTCGCCAAGGCGCTCGAGCTCGTCGACGGCGTTCACGCCACGCAGCACGAGCGACGCAAGGCATTGCGCTCGATGCGCGACGCGTTGGAGGTCGGCCCGGACGAGGGCCGCGCCGGGCGCGTTCGCGAGGCGCACGCCACCTTCGAATGGATGGCCGCGGTGTTCGACAACCCGCCACCCCTGCGCACCGACGACCCGACCGGTGGGGAGACAGCATGACCAGGCAAGCGATCGTGGTCGGCGGCGGCATCGGCGGACTGGCCGCCGCGTTGGCCCTGCACCGGATCGGCTGGCAGGCCACCGTGCTGGAACGCGCATCCGAACTGGGCGAGATCGGCGCGGGTATGTCCCAGTCCCCCAACGCCCTGCGCGCGCTGACCGAACTCGGTGTCGAGGAGCAGGCCCGGTCGGTCGGAGTGCCTACCCACGCCTCCGGCAACCTCCGTCGGCCCGACGGGCGCTACCTGCAACGCGCCCGACCCGCCGACACCACCGCGCTGCTGGCCTTCCACCGCGCCGACCTGCACCAAGTGCTTCTCAACGCGCTGCCTACCGGCTGGGTCCGCACGGATGCGGAGGTCACCGCAGTATGGCAGGACGACAGCTCGGTAACCGTCGCGTGCGGCGGCACCGAGCTGAACGCCGAACTGGTCATCGCCGCCGACGGCATCCGCAGCACCGTCCGCCGGCTGCTGTGGCCGGACGCGCCGCCACCTCGTTTCCTTGGCCGTACCGCATGGCTGGGCATCGCCGAGGTCGCCGACCTGCCCGGCAGCATGACGCTCGGTCCAGGCGGCTACTTCCTCATCCACCCCATCGCTCGCGGCCGCGCGTACTGAGCCCACGTCACCACCGCCGATGAGCCCAGCCTCCGCTACGACCACGACAAGGTCGAGGTAGCCCACCGAGTCGCCACCTGGCACGAGCCGATCCCGCAGCTGATCGGCGCCACCCCGGACGAGCGCATCATCCACATCGACATCCACGACCTGGACCCGTTGCCGACCTACGTCCACGGTCGGGTAGCGCTGCTGGGCGACGCCGCCCACGCGATGAGCCCGGACCGCGGCCAGGGCGCCGGCCAGTCCATTGAGGACGCCGTCGTTCTCGCCGCCGCCCTCGCCGACGAGAACACGATCGAGACGGCCCTCGTCCGCTACGACACCGAACGTCGTCCGCGAACCCAAGCCACCGCCCGGGGCGCCCGCACCGACGGCCGACGCACCACCTCCAGAACCGCCCACCGAGCCATGGTCACCATGATCCGGCTAATGCCAGCACCCTTGTGGCGCAGAGGTATCGCTGCCAACGGCAACCCCACCTGGCGATGGCGACCACCGCACCTGCGATCACCGGCCCCACCTCACTGAGCCAGGCGCCTGCCTCCGACAACAGGTTCATCCGAGCACGCACGTGCAGTCCCCGGCCGTCGTGACACGACCGGTGCAGCACAGTGCTCGGAGAAGACTTCACGTTCAGAGATGGACCGGACAGCCAACAAACCCACAACGCAACTTCGCGCCCAAGCCCATGCGGAGGTTGTGCACCCGGATCATCTCGGGAGCCTCCGGGGACCGCTCGCGCGGTGGTCCTGATCTTTCCGGTTCCGGCCGGGGTTGCCGTCGTGCCGTGCTGACCAGTCGCTGCTGGTCATGTTCGGGTTGACTGTCACACTTCAACGATATCGTTGAATTCTATGTGTAGAGTTTCTGCACAATCGCCATGGAGTACCGGCAGAACGCGGCGCGAACCTGCAAACGTGGATCGAGCGTGCGCGTAGGGGGACGCGATGGTGCGAGCAGTCAGGCCGGTCGGCCTGGCGCGAGCCGCCGGAACCTTGACGCAGTAGGTCGGCGCCTCCGTGGACGGCGGAGAGTGCTGCCGCCGACGGCTCGACCGGGGTCGGGGGCTGTCGGCGGTTCGACTCGAGACACCGCGGAGCGCGGTTGGTTACCGGCGCATGGTGCGGGGATGCAGCTGGGAGGTGGCCCGTGCGGTGGGGTGAGCAGGGGGGGCTGGTGGCGTCACCAGGCCGTTCGAGCTCATCGCCGTGCCCGTCGGCTGGTCCTCGTTCGTCGTGGGAGCGGTCGGCTGGGGAACTGCGGTGCGCTCGCAGGCAGCGGGTGCGCATCGAGGTGGAGTTCGAGCTGCTCAGGCGAAGATGCTGTCCAGCAACAGCAGGAGCGGGATGAGTCCTGACAGTACGAGCACACCCACCACGGCGCAGCCCGAGTTCGAGGTCGAGGTGTTGGGCTTGCGGGGCTCCCTCCCGGCGTTGACGGCCGTTCCGGCCTCGAGCCCCCAGCAGTAGAGGCACTCGCCGCCGTAGTCGTAGGTCCTGCCGCACTTCGAGCAGGTCTGTGCCGCCATGTCGCATTCCCCTTCGGTTGTCTCGTTCCGCCCGAGGCCGAACACGCACCGGCCTGGTGCTGAAGTCGTGAGGTGAAGCGTTCCTTCGACTCCGCGGCCCCCGGGCATCGCACGGGAACTGCTTGGTCCACCTCGGACTCGTCGAGAACGAGATCCGGGGCCGGCGCGGCCGCCGGCCAGGGTGATCGGGCCCGGCCGCCCCCCAGGTCGGCCGGGTCCGATCACGTCTCCGAGTCCCCTGGGCCCGGCGCCCCGAAGACGATCCCCTGGCGCGTCGCGCCCGTGACCTGGAGCCCCCGCCGGCCGCTCCGGCAGGGTGATCGCCTCCGTCGCCTCCGGGTCAGGAGAGTGGATCTCGTGTCCCCACCCATGATGGGCCGAGCCCGTGACAGGCGGTATCCCAGAAATCTGGGAGTACCGTCCGCCACCATCCGGATGCACGCAGTACCGTCCTGGTGATCGCGGTGACCCACCGTCGGCGGCCGCCCTGTCCTGATCACTCGTCCTGGACACGCCGGCCCGAGGACTCCTCGGACGGACCCGGGTGCGGCGCCCGCGACACGTCGCCAGAGGGCTCACGAGAACGGATGACGCACCCGTGGCGAACCGGCGGCAGCGCGAACGACAGGTTCTCGGGGGTCTCCGCGACCTGGCGAGGGCGGGCGTGACCGCCAGCGAGCTCTTCATCGAGCTGGACAGCCTGCTCCCGTCGTTGATGGGCTTCGAGGCCGTCTGCTGGCACCACACCGATCCGCTGACCGGCTTGCCGACCTCGATGGTCAGCAGCACGCTCGACCCACGCGGCATGGGACCAGCGATGGACCTGGAGTTCGCCGGCGGCGATGTCGCCACGATGGCGCAGATGCACGCACAGGGCGACCGGGTAGCCGCGCTCAGCCAGGTCACCGAGGGACGTCCGGAACGCAGCATCCGCATGCGCGAACACCTGTCCCCGCACGGGTTCGGCGACGAACTGCGGTTGCGCTTCGATCTCGGTGGGGACACGTGGGGCTTCGCGGCGCTCATGCGGGAGAAGGGCCGTGGCCCGTACTCCGACGAGGAGCTCCGCTTCGCCGGTCAGGCGAACCGGCTGATCACCGCCGCGCTGCGTCGCACCTACCGCCCGCCGACCGTGCCCGCCACGGCCGCCCCGGTCCCCGCCGTGATCGTCCTCGGGTCGAGCGACGAGCTGGTCGCGGCGGACCAGCCGGGGCAGGCCCTGCTGCGCGAACTCGCGGACTCGGTGTTCGCCGTGCTGGCCGTGCCCGCCGCGTTCCTCGTCGTCGCCCGACTGGCCCGGCACGCCGAAGCCAACCCGACCGGTATCCCGGCGACGATGCGGGTGCGGACGCGAGCCGGGCAGTGGATCATCCTGCGGGGCTCGGTGCTCCACGGCCTCGGCGCCGGGCAGGTCGTGGTGACGGCCTCGACGCCGACCCTGGCCGAGATCATGCCCCTGGTGCTGAGCTCCCACGGGCTGACCCGCCGCGAGCAGCTGGTGACCGCGGCGGTGCTGCGGGGCGGCAGCACCAGGGAGATCGCCAGGGAGCTGTCCCTCGCGCCGGTCACCGTGCAGGACCACCTGAAGGCGGTCTTCGCCAAGCTCGGTGTGCGCAGTCGAGGCGAACTCGTGGCGCTGCTCGCCCTGGACGGCCCACGACTCGACCACTCGGCCCGTTCGGCATCAACCGCCTGAGGATGACCCGCCACGGGCGGCACATCTCGGCGCCGCCTCAGGCGCGTGTGCGGGGAGAGCTTCCCGCGCGACCCGCACTGGGCCAGGCGGCTCACTGCTCCGGCGGCCCCGTCGGTCCCTGCTCTGGCAGTCCCGTCGGTCCCTGCTCGGCGAGGAAGCGCTCGAACTCGGAGCCGATCTCCTCGGCAGTGGGCAGCGCCTCACCCTCCTCGACCAGCAGACCGCGCTTGCCCGGTGCCAGGGCGAAGGAGTCGTACTGGCGCTCCAGCGCGCGCACCACGTCCGACACCTCGGTGGACTCCACGACCTGGCGGTCGATCTCCACGTTCACGCGTTCCGCCGCGGCCCGCAGGTCCCCTGTCGGTAGTGACAGACCTGCTGCTCGGCTGACCGACTCCAGCAGTGCCAGGGCGGCCGAGGGGTAGCTGGACTGCGCGAGGTAGTGCGGCACCTGCGCCGCGAAGCCCATGGCGTCCAGCCCTGCCTCCCCCAGTCTCAGCTCCAGCAGGGCCGCCACGCTGCCGGGCACCTGGAACTGGCCTCCCAGCGCCGCATGACCGCCCCCGGTCCGGTCGTCCAGCAGTTGGCTGCGCGTGGCGTGCGCCACCACCCCGAGCGGCCGGGTGTGCGGTACGCCCATCGGGATGCCGTGGAAGCCCACGGCGAGTCGGACGCCCCACCGGTCCATCAGGTCGCGCACGGCGGCGGTGAACAGTTCCCAGTGGCGGTCGGGCTCGGGCCCGGTCAGCAGCAGGAACGGCGTGCCCTCCTCGTCGAAGTGCTGCCGGACGACCAGCGCGGGCTTGTCGTAGGACGCCCAGTGGTCGACGGCGTAGGTCATCGTCGGCCGCCGGGACCGGTAGTCGATCAGTCCGTCGATGTCGAACCGGGCGACGATGCGGCCCTCACCGCTCTCGGTGAGGTGCTCGGCCAGCAGCCTGCCCGCCGAACCGGCGTCGATGAACCCCTCGAGGTGATGCAGGAGGACCGCACCGTTCAGGTCGGGGACGTCGGAGTCCACCTCGTACAGTTCCCGTGGATCGAGCACCACCTGTAACCTCCAGCCCTTCGGCCTGCCTGTCGTTGCTCAGGTGCAACGCGGCAAGGCCGCCGTTCCATCCCGCGTCCGAGGACGAGTTCGTCGGCTCGCAGGAGATCGTCGCGTCGACGGTCCCGTGGAACCGACTCCTCCTGGCGTCCTCGCGGTGATCCGACGCCCGTCCTCGCGATCGATCCTGCCATCGTGGGTCCAGGGGGCGGCCGGGTACCGGTGGACCGCCCGGCCGGCCGAGGAGCACGACGTCAGTCCGCCGGGAGGCGCGCTGGCCGAGGACGAGCCCGGGGGACAGGACGCGGACGAGGAAAACGCTCATCGCGCGCTGGTCCTCGGGAGTGGCTACGTGGGGACGACGGCGGTGCCCGCCGAGCCGGAGGCGCGATCTCGCGCGCCACGTTCTCCCGCCCCTGCCCCTCCAGGACGAGGTGCTCCTCGGCACGTCGCCGACACCGGCGAGGACCCGTGTGACGCGGTCACCGTTCGGCGTCCCGCCTACCGCCCCGGACCGCCGTGCGGCGGGCGTTTGGGTTCCTGATCGACGGTACGGGGCCGGCGGCGTACGCGAGCGACGGCTGACGAGGTCGGGGGCGTCGTCCTGGTCCATGTGACCGGCTCGCAGTTCGCCCTCCGCCTGGCGCGCCTGAGCGGTGAGGGCGTCGAGAAGCGGGAGGGCGGTGGTCGTGGCAGGGGCCCTCCGCCGGTCCTGATCGAGCACCACCTGCGTCAACTTGAGTTGACACCTCGGGGTTATCAACATAGGTTGACGGCATGATGGTGGACAGGCGGGTTGACGTGGGTGGGCACGAGCTCCACGCGCGGGTCCAGGGGTCGGGGCCGACGGTGGTCCTGGACGGCGGGGGTGCCGGTCAGGGACTGGGAACGTGGGGACGGGTACCGGAGGGGCTCGCCGGCGTCGCCACGGTGGTGACCTACGACCGGGCCGGGGTGGGTCGGTCGGGCGGGCCCCAGACGGGGTCCGTCGTGGACATGGCCGACGACCTGCGTCGGCTGCTCCGTGCTCTCGACCTCGACCTGCCGGTGGTGCTCGTGGGCTGGTCGTACGGCGGGCTGGTCACCCAGGTGTACGCCGCCCGACACCCCGACGACGTGGCGGGGCTGGTGCTCGTCGACCCGACGGCGGCGGGAACTCCGCCGGGATCCGCACTGGTCCGGAGGCTGTCCTTCGGCCTCGCACCGTGGTTGCTGCGGGCGAGGGCGGTATTGGGCGGCCGGAACGCGCGGCCCCTGCGCGAACTGGCCGTGACGCTGCGCGGCATGCCGGAAGCCATGGCCGAGACCGCGCGGATGCGCGAGGAGCACGGTCTGCCTCCCGTGCCGGTCCGGGTGATCAGCGCGGGCCGGCGGCCCAGGATGCCGCGTGCGCAGCTCGAACACCTGACCGCCGACCACGAGGCGGTGGCGGCGCTGTCCCCGCGCGGACGGGTGCTGGTGGCCGAACGCGCGAGCCACCAGGTGCCCTACGACCAGCCTGAGCTGATCGTCGAGGCCGTCGGGGAAGTCCTGCCCGGCTGAGGTGGCTCAGCAGCGGTCTCCCCCGCTGGCCGCCCCACGCCGGGGCGTGCCGCTGCGCTGCTGGGATCGTCCGCCCGAAGCGGTCCGCCGCCGCCAGGCCATGGTCGGCGCTCCCGGGGCGGCTCGACGCCGGCCGGTCGCGGTCGCGGGGCTGGCGAGCGCACGGTGCCCGGTCGCGGGGCTGGCGAGCGCACGGTGCCCGGTGGCGGGGCAGAGCGGGGCAGCGGTCCGGCCCGGAGTGCCATCACCGAGGGCGTGGACCACCCACCGGGCTGGTCCACGCCGTCGGCCGGCGGCGGTGCACGCGCTGGCGGCCGTGGCCTCGCCTGGAGGCGGAGTCGCGAGCGGGGAGCGCTCGCCTGAGCCCCGGGGGCGTCGCGCACGCGTTCGGGCCGGACCGGTCCGCGCCCACCGCCGGCCCCCGGGACGGCGTCCCGTCGTGGAGGGTGGCCGGTGCGTCCGAGCTGCCGGCCGGTGGCCGGTGCGTGGTGCTCGCCCAGGAGACCAGAAGTCGGAGGGCGTCCTCCGAGGGCCGCCCACCGGGTGCGGAACTCCTCGTCGTGGCTGTGGCGAGTTCGCCGACCAGCTCGTGCGGCTCCTTGTCGTACGGGTTGCGGCCGGCCAGGGCGCCCCGTTCCAGCTTCGCGCGGTACTCGTCGCTCACGCCAGCCAGCGCGACGACCGGGCAGGGACGCGCCAGTGGGGCCGGCGGACAGCCCGACCCGGGTGAGCGCTGATCCCGGCTCGCCGCCAGACGCGGCACTCGCGCACGTCCTGGCGGTTGTCCACGCCACCCGTGGTCGGTGCTCGGGCCGGTGCGCGGGGGGCGCCCTGCTGGTACACCTCTCCGGAGGAACTCCCTCCGTCGACGGGGTCGGTGGTTGCCTGGGGCCCGGAACACCCGACACCTGTCCTGGCGACCACGGGGGTTTAACCGCCGCCCGGATTGGAACGCCTCAGGTGGCCCCCGGCCACCCCTGGCCGGGGCCCCAGAGCAACGAACGGAGACCCATCGTGCGTGGTGTGGTGCTGCGCTCCCCCGGCGACGTCCGGGTGGAGCACCGGGACGACCCGACGATCACGGCGCCGACCGACGCCGTCATCCGGCTGTCCGCGACCTGCGTCTGCGGGTCCGACCTGTGGCCCTACCGGGGCATCGAGCCAGTCACCGGCCCGGCCCCGATGGGCCACGAGTACGTCGGTGTCGTGGAGGAGGTCGGCGACGAGGTGCGGACCGTCCGGCCCGGCCAGTTCGTCGTCGGGTCGTTCTTCGCGTCGGACAACACCTGCGAGATCTGCCGGGCCGGCTACCAGAGCTCGTGCGTGCAACGGGTGCCCATGGGAGCGATCGGGTCCCAGGCCGAGCTGCTGCGGGTGCCGCTGGCGGACGGCACGCTCGTGGCGACACCGGACCTGCCCCCCACCGACCTGATCCCCGGCTTCCTCGCGGCCTCCGACGTGCTGGGCACCGGCTGGTTCGGCGCGGTCGCGGCGCAGGTCGGCCCGGGGAGGACCGTCGCCGTGGTCGGGGACGGAGCGGTCGGGTTGCTCGGGGTGCTGGCGGCCAGGCAGCTCGGCGCGGAGCGGGTCATCGCGATGAGCCGGCACGAGCCCCGCCAGCGGTTGGCCCGCGAGTTCGGTGCCACCGACGTGGTGACCGAGCGGGGTGACGAGGGCGTGGCGCGGATCAGGGACCTCACGAACGGGTTGGGGGCGCACTCGGTCATCGAGGCGGTCGGCACGCAGGAGTCGATGATGCAGGCGATCCGCGCGACGCGCCCCGGCGGTCACGTCGGGTACGTCGGCGTCTCCCACGGGGTCGAACTGCCGGGCGAGGAGCTGTTCTTCTCCCACGTGAACCTGCACGGCGGGCCGGCGCCGGTGCGCCGTTTCCTACCCGAGCTCATCGACCTGATCTGGAACCGCCGGATCGATCCTGGTCGGGTGTTCGACCTCGAACTGCCGCTCGACCAGGCGGCGGAGGGCTACCGGGCCATGGACGAGCGCAGGGCGATCAAGACGCTGCTCACGCTCTGATCGGTTGGAGGAGCGTGGCAGTCGCCCACCTCGCAACCGCCACGGGGCCAGCCCTTGTGAGCGCGCCGCGCCTGCCGCACTGGGCCGGCGTGGCACCAGCCCCCGGTGTGGCCAGCTGCGATGAGCGCCCGGGGTGCGGGTGTCGAGGCGACGCGCTGACGCGGATCGGCGGTCGCGACCCTGTGCTGCCGCCGAGGACGTCACGCCCAGCTGGTGTGGGGGTGACGGCCCGGCGCCTCCGGTCGTGGGCGGCGCGGCCGCGACACCCCGCCTACCCGGGCCGTCGGTGCCGAACCCGGCGTCGCTGGCCGCCGTGCCCGGTGCCCTGGCTGTCCGCCCCGTTCCATCGTCCGGGCTGGCCGGCGCGGATGCGGCCGAGCTGGTCGGACACCAACGCAGGGGTTGGACGGTTTCGGCGTGCTCATCCCGGGACCGCGGCGACCAGGTCGGAGGTCACTGCCATGCTCACCGGACAGCCCATGGACGGGGGCGGGGTAGTGGGTCAGTCCGCTCGCCGGGATGTCCCCGGGCGGGCTAGTGGACGGTGCTCAGGCTTTGACGGGATGTCATCGGACCGGAGTATCGCATCGGGTCGGCGGAGTGGGGGACGTGCTCGGGCGGCCGCCGCGGAGGGCCGGATGGGTGTTTCACATTCCA
>NZ_AGVX02000098.1 GCF_000239155.1 Actinoalloteichus spitiensis RMV-1378 | reverse complement strand
ACGCGAGTTCCCCCGCCGGTGGGGCAACGGCGGGCGGCCAGGATTCCCCGCCACCACCAGAATAGGGCTCACCTGCCCTCTTGCCGCAAGACCCCCTCCGACGGGCAGACTGACCAGCCAATCCGAACGGGGGAGTCGACATGCGTGACGTGATCGTGGTCGCGGCCGGGCCGACCGGGGTGTGGCTGGCCACCGAGCTGGCGCTGCACGGCGTGGACGCCGTCGTGCTCGAGCGCGACCCGGAGCCGACGAGGGCCGTGGGCGCGCTCGGGCTACACGCCCGCAGCATCGAGGTGCTCGCCCAACGCGGCGTCGCGGACCGTTTCCTCGACGCCGGGCAGACTACCCGGTGGGCGGGCACTTCGCCGGCATCCGGAAACCCGCGCCCGAACTGGACACGACCTACCCGTACGTGCTCGGGCTCCGGCAGACCGAGGTGGACGCGGGTGCACTCAAACCGAACACCTGGCAGCGGTTCGAGCGACTGAGGTCCGCGTGGAATCAGGAGAAACTCCGTATTGTTGACGAACCAGACAGTGCCATTGACGACGAGCCGGGAGTCGTCGCGAACCCTAGGAGACGAGCTAGAACACCCCTGACCGAGAGGCAAGTAGACGCTATCCGAACTGCACGGGCGAACGGCGAGAGCGTGGTCTCGATCTGTCGGCGGTTCGACGTGCATCGGATGACCGTCTGGACGCACACGAGAGACTTGCTCTGACTTCCTCTCGTGCTGCATGCACACCCGGAGTGCCCCGTGCACGAGCTGCGGCAACAAGCGTTGCTGAGTCCGGAAGCTTGTCGGCTTCACTTGCGATAATGGCACCGTGAAGTTCAAGCGCCGCAACCTCGAAGCTCTTGCTGACCTCATCGTGGGCAACACGCGCCGTGACGACGCTGAAAATGAGGACGAAGCCAAGTACTTCCCCTACCGGTCCAGCATGTACATCACCGAGTTCTTCCAAGAGCTGGAGACGGAGTACCAACATGACGGTTCAACTCGCCACCGCTGGGTGGCAGATGTACTGGAACAGATGCTGGCCGAACCGCACGACGGACCCAACCGCCCGCCTGAGATCTTCTGCCGCCTCATCGACCAGCTGATGAGCCCGGCCGACCGGCTCAACGAAGGATCCGACCGTCCTCGGGCGCTCGCGCAACTCAATGAGGTACTTGGCCGCGAAGGTTTCGAGGCATTCTATGGCGAGGACAGCCACTGCTACCTCCGCCATGTCGGCACCCAGACCGTGACCATCCTTGCCGCCAACCCCCACCGCCCCTTCAGCAAGACTGAACTGGAGCGGCGGCAGCTCCTGACGGCGTACCTCGACCAGTGCAGCGAGGATGACCTCATCGAGGAGGTGCTTCTCCCGATGTTCAGGCGACTTGGCTACCACCGCATCACCGCCGCCGGGCACAAGGACAAGGCCCTGGAGTACGGCAAGGACATTTGGATGCGCTACACCTTGCCGACGCAGCACATTCTCTACTTCGGCATCCAAGCGAAGAAAGGAAAGCTCGACGCTTCGGGGGTAACCAAGACGGGTAACGTCAACATGGCTGAGATCCACAACCAGGCGCTCATGATGCTGGCACACGAGATCTTTGACCCCGAGACCAACCGTCGCGTCCTGGTCGATCACGCCTTCATCGTCGCGGGAGGCGAGATCACCAAAGCAGCCCGCAATTGGCTCGGCAACGCTCTCGACGCCCACAAGCGCAGCCAGATCATGTTCATGGATCGCGACGACATCTTGAACCTCTACGTCGCCGCAAACCTACCGCTGCCAGAAGGCGCGCTGCCACCAACGCCGACCAGTCCGTCGTCAACAAACGCCGAGACTCCGTTCTGAACCTCGACCGCGATCGCCAGCGGAATCGGCGCGGCGAAGGCAAATTGACCTAATCTGGCAGCCCAGCCGCCGGCATCATCCACACCGATTTCCAGAAAGGCTTCATCAAGGCCGAGGTGGTCTCCTTCGACGACCTGATGGAGCACGACACCATGCAGAAGGCCAAGAAGGCTGGCAAAGTGCGCATGGAGGGCAAGGACTACGTGATGGCCGACGGCGACGTGGTCGAGTGGAGATTTTCGCTTTAACATCTGCGGACGCGCGTAGCTGGTATCTGAGTAGGTAGGAGGCGGGGTACCAGTCGCACGAAGACCACCATGACGACCAACTCGACCAGGGTCTGCGTGACCACGACGAGCGGGGCCAGGTCGAACGCCGCGGGAAGGGCGAGGACCAGCGGCAGCACAACGAGGGAGTTCCGAGTCGCACCGCTGAACACGACTGCACGCCTCCCGGGTACGTCCAGCCCGGCGGCCCTGCCGGCCAACATGCCGACCGGCACCATAACGGCGGCGAAGAGGACGTAGACCGGCAGCGCCAGAAGCAGTGAGTCGATCCTCGCCCCGACTCCCGCGACCTGCGAGGCGACGACGACCGCGAGCGTCGCGACCATCAGCGGCACCATGGCCCCCATGACGGTTCTTTCGATCCTCTGCCCGGCACGAGACCGGGCGGCGGCGAGTTGCGTCAGCGCGGCGGCGACCAGCGGCAGGGCGATGATGAGGACGAACGCCTCGACGAAGGGCCCGAACTCGACCGAGTCGACGAACTCCGCACCGATGAACAGCCACAGGTACACGGGCAGCATGAGCATCTGGGCCAGCATCAGCAGCGGGGCCGCGGCCAGGAGCTTCTCCTGGCTGCCGCCGGCAAGCCCGGTGAAGACGATGACGTAGTCGATACACGGGGTCAGCAGCACGAACAGCACCCCGACGAGGAGCACCTGGTCGTGGGCGACGATCCGTGACAGCAGCCAGACGACGGCGGGCACCAGGACGAAGTTGACGACGAGGATGGTCGAGAGGAAGCGCCAGTCGCGGAAGGCGTGCCCGATCCTGCCGAAGGGGATGTTGAGGAACGTGGCGTAGAGCAGCAGCACGAGGGCCGGATGGATCGCCAGCTCGGCGGGGTGGGCGACCGCGGGCCAGGCCAGTCCGACGACGGCCCCGAGGGCTAATCCCACGATGTAGAGCGCCACCTGGTGGCGTTCCATCCACTCCACGCTCATCTGCATCTGTTCTCCCTCATCATGTTCAAGGGCGGGAAATCCCGCCTCCAGAAAAACGTTAGACCTTGAACCCGGGTTGAAGGTCAAGCTGGCGAAGCATAGGCTCGAAGCATGAAGATCTCCGAGGTCGCCGAGCGCAGCGGGGTGCCGGCGAGCACCCTGCGCTACTACGAACGCCTCGGCATCCTCGCCGCCCACCGCAGTCCCAATGGATACCGTGACTTCGACGAGGGCCATCTCGAACGCCTCGACTTCATCGCTTCGGCCAAGCGGCTCGGACTCGAGCTGCCCGAGATCCGCCGCCTCTTGGAGCTGGCCGACACTGGCACCTGCACTGGAGTGAAAGCCGCGCTGCAGCCGCTGCTGGCTGAGCAGATCGCCGCCGTCGAGCGGCAGCTGAGGATTCTGGCCGGGCTGCAGGAGCAGCTGTGCGCAGCGCAGGCCCACGTTGACGCCTGCCCGGACAGCGACGAGCAGTGCCGCTCTGAGTGCGCGTTCCGGGCCTTCGCGGGGACCGCAACGAGGCTCGACCAGGCGTAGCTAACAGTTCAGCGCCTGCTGTATGGTCAGCATATGCTGACCATTTCTTCACGCGTCGACGTCATGAACCGGCTGGGCCGGGCCATGGCTGATCCCACGCGCTCCCGCATACTGCTGTCCCTTCTCGACGAGCCGGGCTATCCGGCGAAGCTCGCCCGCGACCTGGAGCTCACGCGCACGAACGTCTCCAACCACCTATCCTGCCTGCGCGGCTGCGGGATCGTCGTCGCCGAGCCCGAGGGCCGGCAGACGCGCTACGAGATCGCCGATCCGCACATTGCCGCGGCGCTCACGGCGCTGGTCGACGTGACTCTCGCCGTCGACGAGAGCGTCGGGTGCATGGACCCGCAGTGCTCGGTGCCGGAATGCTGCGCCTCCACCCCAGCACTGAGAACGGAGAGAGATCAATGAGTCACGCGGGACCGTTGAACGGGCTGCCGATCGCCTGCGCGCTCACGCCGGACACCGGCAGAGCGCAGGTGGAGCGTTGGCGCGCCTTCGACGCTGAGTACGCTCGCGGCATCGAGCACTCCGAGACCGAGCTCCTCGTCCACTACGAGAAGACAGACGATTCCACGAGACGGCTGCGCGAGCTCGTCGCGACCGAGAGCGCCTGCTGCTCGTTCGTGGACTGGTCGATCGACGACAGCCACGCCGATCTGCGGCTGGTCGTCAGCGGGACGCCGGAACAACTGGCCGCGCTGAACGTCGGAACCGGGTGACAGCCAGAGGTCGACACGAACCCGCGCCGACGCGGTGCGCAGCCGAGCAAGTGGAGACTGCCCTATGTGTGGAGACGTGGTGGAGTTCCGCTTCAATGTGTGAGGCGATTGGCTGCCTATCGCGTTGACCAGCGGGGGTTCAGTCGTCCAAGAGTGGGTTGTATCTCATGCTCAGCCCTCGTTCGATCGCCGCGAGGCCTCCGGCGATGATGACGAGGAGGTTCTGCCAACCGGCGAGGCGGATCGCCGGGATCTCGAATACTGGGAGCCCGACGTACGACGTCAGCAGACCGACGAGGTTGATCAGCTGAGGAAGCTCGAGCAGAAGCACCCCCACGACGATGAGGGTGGCGACGATTCCGACTGCTCGACTGGTTGCGGGGTGCTGTCGGTCGAGGTTCGCTCGCCAAGCCTCGGCGGTGCCCGCAGCAGGGGTCAGCGGCTGGGTCTCCCGTGCCTTCGCCTCGCGGATGCGTACGTACTTCATCCCGAGCTTTGCGACAGCTGCCTCGATGTGCGCGCCGTCTTCGATGGCGAAGGAGGCCTTGCGTCGCGTTGTGTCGACGAGGCGACCGTCGCGGTACAGGGAGATGCGCTCATCGAGATCGAGGTACCCGGAGTCGACGACGTAGTGATGTCCGTTCCGGTGCACCTCGAATCTCCCCCGGATGAGGCCGGCTCCCCACCGGAGGGGCCTCAGCGTCGTTGATGATTGCGTGGTCACGATGCGACTCCTCGAAACATGTCGTCGATGGATGTCTGCAGCAGCGCGAGCGCCCGATCGGGCGAGGACTGGCCGAGGAGAACCTGCCCGCTGAGCCCTTCGGCCGTAGCAAGGAGTCCCTGAAGAGTGCCTTCGGTGTTGTTCGAGTCGAGGCGGATCCTGCTGGATTCCAGGAGGCGTTCGAGGAAGGCGAGAAGTTCGGCGTGCCCCTCGCGGATCCTCGTCGCCAGGATGTCCTCCGTGAGCGCCAGCGACTCGAACTGCGCCACCACCCGCAGTCGTCGCATCGCTGTGTCGTCGGTGGGAATCATCGCGCGCAGGACGGCGGTCAACACCTGTTCCGGCGCGGCGGCTTCCCCGACGGCCGTGGCCACCTCTGCGGCAACGGCGTGCTGTACCGAGTCGAAGGCCGCGAGCATCAGAGCAGTGCGGTCGGGGAAGTAGTGCTGAACCCGGCCGGGCGAGACCCCAGCAGCGGCAGCAACTCGTCGCACCGTCAACGCGCCGGCACCTTCCTCCGCCACCAGTACGCACGCTGCGGCAGCGATAGCGCCGCGCACTGTCTCGTGGTCCCGCCCCACACCTCGGCTCACTGGCACCTCCTAATCGATACGAGTGTATCGGATTGCGAGGCAGGTGTGCCAGATGTTCGTCCGTGCCGGAACTCGGTGGAGTGGAGATTCAATTTGTGAGCCTGGCCAGGACGCCCGCCCCCAACCGTCTGTGGCCGGGCTACAGCATGGCTCCGGCGTCTCCGCGTGCATCGCAGTCTCGTCGTCGACTTCAGCGACGCCGGCAGGTGCTGCAGGACGCGGGCTGTGGTGGCGGACGCGGCACGCCGCAGCCCTCGGGTTCCGGGAGGTGTGCGCCTTCGACGCCCTGAGGTCGCCGGCGCTGGCCGACTTCCTTGACTGTAGGGAAAGAAACCAGGACACTTTCCTGCATGGATAAAAACTCGGAGGAAGGCGGCGCGCTCGATGAGGTGGCTGCCGCGCGCAGGCGGCTCGCCGAGCGGCTCTACACGCCGTGGTGGTATCACCCGGTCCTCGGTCTGTTGCTCGGTACGCTCGTACTCCAGGTCGGCGGTGCCCTCGGTCGACCCGCGATGTTCCTCATCCCGGTCCCCGTGCTCGGCATCATTGTGTTGGGGCGTATCTACCGGCGTCTGTCCGGTATCGACCTCTACGGGAACGAGGCACCCGACGGGGGGCGGCGCGGCCGGTCACTGCTCGCCATCTATGTCTGCGGCCTTATCATCTGCTTCGCGATTGGCTTCCTCCTGGGCAATCAGCTCGGTATTGCCTGGACCTCCTGGGTGATCGCCGCACTCCTCGTCGTCGGCACCGTTGTCGTCGGACGCCGCTACGACAGCCTGCTTCGCGCGCAGCTCCGAGGTGTTGCAGCATGACCGATGAGCCGATCGGAGACGGCCTCGATCCACTGATCCACGAGATTGCTCGGCTGCGCATCTGCGCGACCCTGGCGGCCACGACAGCAGTCGAGGCACAGACCCTCAAGGAGGTTGCCGGGCTTAGCGATTCGGCGCTCAGCAAACATCTGCGCCGCCTCATCGACGCCGACTACATCTCGCAGAAACTGGGCGCGTCCCGTGGGCCCGGCCGTCCCCGGACCTGGGTCTCCCTCACCGAGCGCGGCCATGCCGCCTACGCCCGACACTTGGCAGCGCTGCAGCGCCTTACACAGGCACGCTGAGACGTACAGCTTGGCCCGGGGCAGGGCTGCGCCGAAATGGAGTCCTGCTTCAACGCGTGAGCCTGCCCGCCTCCAGGCCCTGCGGCGGGGGCTGATCTCACAGACGCCAGCACGCCCCGAAGGGTCGTGAAGGCCTGCTCGACTGCCTCGGAGCCGCATGATCCCGCGGCTCGGGCCGCCTCGGCGGCCCTCCATCCGCAGATGGTCTTACATGTCGGAACTCGGTTGAATTCAGGTTCAACGTATAAGCACGTGCGAGTTGCTCTTGCGATGTCTGCATGAATTCTCTCCGCAGGTGGCCGCAGAGTGCGTGCCGCGATGGGCGGCTTCTTGTTCGCTCGGACAGATGCCGGGCTGGGAAGTTCGCTGACGCGAGGGCCGTACGAACCGCGGGTCACGACCGTTCGAGCGTGAGGGCCCAGAGCCGGTCAAGGCCCACTCCTACAGGCGAATCAGGCCGCCGCGGTGACGCGAAGGAGATCGAGCTTGTTCTCGTCCGAGGAACCTGCGGCAGCGGTATAGGCAACGATGCGCAGATCGGCTCCCGGGACGGAGAGAACGTCGCAGTCGAGCGTGATCGCACCGACCTCGGGGTGCTCGATCGTCTTGCGGCTGCTGGTGTGCTCGGCCGGCGTAGCGTTCTTCCAAAGCCGAGCGAAATCGACAGAGCCTGTGCGGAGTTCACGCACGAGCGAGGCGAGCCGCCGGTCGCTGGGATATCGGGCCCGTGCATGCTTCAAGTCGGCGACGATGCTGCGCTCGAAATCATCGGCAAGTGCCGGTGACGAGGGATGCAGGGATCTCTGCGCGGCACCGTCGCCGAAGATCGCCCGAGCGAGATTGCGTTCCGGCAGTGGAAGTCTCTCAGGGGATCCGTGGAGCGCTGACCAGGTCGGGTTCCAAGTCAGCAGCGACCAGTCGGCGGCGAAGACGCCGACGGCTGCATCGCCGAGTCGGGAGACGAGGCGTTGTACGCCGGCCGGGATGAAGTCGGAAACCATGCCATCCCTGGGTGGCAGCAGTCCGGCGGAGATGAACAGGGCCTCGCGCTCCGTGCGCGACAACTGCAATGCCCGGGCCAGCGAGGCGACGACCTGAGCCGACGGGCGGGTGGCCCGGCCTCGCTCGAGACGCACGATGTAATCGACCGACAGTCCCGCGAGCTGTGCGAGTTCCTCTCGCCGCAGGCCGGGGGCGCGACGGCGCAGTCCTGCTGTCAGGCCGACATCGCCGGGGGCGAGCCTGTCACGCCACCGATGCACAAGATTCCCGAACTCCGACGCTCCCATGTCCTTCATTCTTGCGCGACCGCGCGCCCGGAGCCTAGGCACCGCCAGTCCTCCGTCTCCGCGGAGCCCTGGGCGGCATGCGACCGACGACGAAGACTCGTCTCCCGGGATGCTCGACGTCCGTCAGCATCGACGCCAACCGCGAGGAGGAGCCCATGGCTCAGCACACCATCGTCATGACCGGAGCCACACGAGGGATCGGCCGCATCGCTCTCGATCGCATCGCCACGCTCGACCCGGACGCCCACCTGGTCCTGCTCGCCCGTGGCGAGACCAGCTCCCGATTAGCCGCCGAACTCACCGCGGCAGGGCGCGCGGCATCGGGTATCGCCGTCGACCTGCTGTCCCTCGCCGGCACGCGACAGGCTGCTGACGAGGTCGCGCGGAGACTGGATGATGGCGAACTGCCGCCGCTGCGCGGTCTGGTCGGCAATGCGGGACTGCAGTTCACGAACGACCTCACCGAGACCGCCGAGGGCTTGGAAGCGACGTTCGCCATCAACGTGCTCGCCAACCATGTCCTCCTCCGTCGCCTGCACGATCGGTTCGTGTCAGGCTCGAGGATCACGCTCACCGTCAGCGATACTCACTTCGGCGATTTCCGCCACAATCTCGGTATGGTGCCTGGCCCGTCTTGGCAGGAACCGGAACGTCTGGCGCGGATCCGCGCGTTCCCGAATCCCGAGAGCGTGGTGGCGGGTCGAACCGCGTATTCGACGAGCAAGTTGGCTGCCATCCATCTCATCCACGAGCACGCGCGCCGTCTGCCGGACGGAGTCGACATCGTCGGATACAACCCAGGGTTCGTTCCCGGCACCGACCTCACGCGGGCCGCAGACGCGTTGTCGCGCTTCGCGATGCGCAGGATCATGCCGCTGATGACCCTGACGCCGCTGGCGACCAGCAAGGACGCCGCCGGGCGGTATCTCGCCGACGCGGCGCTCGGCCGCACGAGGGCGACGAGCGGGGCCTATATCAATCGCGGTGCCGAGGAGCGTTCGTCCGCGGAATCTTACGACCCGATTCGCGAACGTCAACTCTGGGAAACCGCCGAGGAACTCACGCGATCGCTCGGCTGAGCGGCAACACGGGTCGGTCCAGTCGCGGCTATCTCCGCCGTCGGCCTCAGTCGCTGCGGCTGTCTGAAGCAGCTGTAGCGTAGCTGCGCCGAGACGCAACGATTCAGGTGCAGGTGACAGGACGGAGGGGAACCATGGGATCGACCGGCGAGAGCTTGACGATCGGAGAGGTCAGCCGTCGCACCGGGCTGAGCATCGACACGCTCCGCTTCTACGAGCGCGAGAAGCTTCTACCCGCCCCAGAACGGAGTGCGACGGGGCGCCGAATCTTTCGTGAGGTAGACGTCGAATGGATCGGGGTCTGTCGACGACTGCGCGACTCAGGAATGCCCCTTGCGCGGATCGCGGAGTACGCCGCCTTGGTCCGCGCCGGGGCGGGGAACGAACAGCAGCGTCTTGACCTGCTGCGTCAACACGAGGCGCACGTGCGGGAGCAGATGGCGGCGCTCCACGACGCTCTTGACGTGATCTCGTTCAAAGTGGCGACGTACACCGCCGCGCTGGAGCGTGGCGTCGCCGATGGCTTGTTCGTCAGCGACCGTGTCGACGACGACCGACTTGGTGGCATACACGACCACGACTCCGTGCGTGCTGCCCGTGTCGCGCCGACGGGCGCGCGAGCGTTTGACCTGGAGTGAGCTCCAGCTTCTAGCGTGACATCCGTGTTCAGCCGGCACCCTGCCGGCCACGAGGAAAGGACGCCCGAATGGCACCCTTCATTGAACCGGACGACACCCGCTACGACGAGCGCTCACGGGCGCTCGTTGCGGTCGGTCGCGAGGCGATCGCACAGGAGAACCCTGAGGCTCTGCGCGCCTACTTCAGCCCCGACTTCCAGTTCCACGGTCCTGACGGGGACCTCGACTTCGCTGGCTTGGAAGCATTCTTCTCCCAGATGCGCTCGGCCTTCAACGGGTATTACTGCGAGCGGCACGAGATCGTCTCAGTAGGCGAACTCATCGGGTGTCGAACCGAGATGGGCGGCACGTTCACCGCGCCGTTCGAGGCGTCGCCATTCGGCACGGTGTCGCCGACGGGTGAGCAGGTCACGCTGTCGCTGATCAACATGTTCCGCTACGACGCCGAGGGCAAATTGGCCGAGGAATGGGTCGCCTACGACAACGTCGAGTGGATGCGGCAGCTCGGAGTGCCGCTCGCCCCGACGCGCCTGTAGCCCGGCTGGATGCTCGATGCGCGGCGGATCGCACAGCGCGACTCCGCCGCGCTCAGCGCACTTGAGAATGTAAAACGACCGTTTTACCTTTGAAGTGTGACATCGACTCGAGCTGCCATCGTCTCCTCTGCCGAGCGCACCTTCGATCACCATGGCTTCGCGGCCACGGGTATGGATCGCCTGACAGCGGACGCCGGCGTGTCGACGCGCACCCTGTACAAGCACGTGGGCAGCAAGTCGCGCCTGATGGTCACCGTGTTGGAAGAGCGCGCGGAGCGCTTCTTCGCGGCTCTGCCGGTCGAGAGCGTGGACACGCTGTTCACCGGCCTCGGGCGGTGGATCGCCGAGGAGGGCTCCCGTGGCTGCCTCTTCCTCCGGGCGCAGGGCGAGACCGGCGGTGAAGACGAGGGCGTATCCGCGGTCGTCGCGTCGTACCGGGACCGGCTCCGCGCGCTGATCCGCCGTGTCGTCGCCGGCGACCTCGACCGAGACGACGAACCGCTCGCGACGCAAGTCCTGCTGCTGTTCGAAGGCGCGACCTCGGCCGCCGCCTACCTCGGCCCCCAGGCCGTTGAGCGAGCCCGGGAGGCCGCGGCTGTGTTGCTGTCAGCGAGTCCCCACGATCACGAATCCGAACGAAAGGCCTGACGATGCACCTTCTGACCGTCTTCTCCCACCCGATCGCCGATTCCTATCCCGCCGCGGTGATGTCCGCTTTCCACGAGCCGTTCCACGAGGCCGGGCACACGATCGACGTGCTCGACCTGCATCGTGAGGACTTCGATCCTCGGTTCACCGTGGAGGATCATGCACACTTCTGGGGAGGTCCGGTCCCGGATGGTGTCGCCGCCATGCACCGGCGCGTCGAGGCCGCCGACCGTCTTGCGTTCGTGTATCCCGTGTATTGGTGGTCGATGCCCGCGCTCATGAAGGGGTGGATCGAGCGCGTCTTCACCGGCGGGTGGGCCTACCAATACGGCCAGGGCGTCGAGGATCGCGGAAAGGAGCCCCTCAACGGTCTGCTGCCGAGCGTGCCCACCGCGCTCATCGGCGTCGGCGGATCCAAGCACGCCACCTACGACAAGTACGGCTATGACGAGGCGATGCGCACCCAGCTCGACGTGGGCGTCTTTGCATACTGCGGGATCCGCGACGTCGAGAGCCATCTGATCTATGACGTCGAGGGTGACCACAATGCCGCCAACCGCACCGCGGGTCTGCGAGATGCGCGCCGCATCGGCGCGGACCCGGTGCTGCTGCGACCGGACGGGCATGTCGCGTGGTTGAGCGGCCTGGGCGAGGTTCGGGAGCAGCTGGCGCGTTGGTTTGGTGATCCGGGACGGGGATGAGCGCGGCCACGACCGCACGCGTCGACCACGCCGCGCTCGGCGTCGCCGCGACCGCGCGGTGGGTTGGGCGATGGGCCGTCGTGCGCGTTCCCCGAACCCCCGGCGTCGCGGGAAGGTTTCCGCCAGGTGGCTCTTGTTCCGCCAGGATTCATCTTTCACATTGATGTTCAGTAGAGCTGACAACGTGATTCCTGGGGGAACGGTGAACAGTTACGAGGAACTCCGCACCGCCGTGGCCACCAACGACGGTCTGCACAAGACGACGATGGACACGCTGAAGAAGATCCAGGGCGCGGGACGGCTCGGGGTGCACGTGCGGACCGAGATCAGCCGGAACCTCGAATCGCACGGTCTCGGCCACCTGCCCCAGGAACTCCCACCCAACCAGGAGGACGTGGTCCGGCTCTACCTGCTGGGCAGCCGGGTCGCCGACATCGTCAAGGCGGTCCTGTCGCCCAGCGACCGGGGTGACGACACGCTCCGGGCGATCGGCGGTTCCGAAGCGGAGGACCTGGTGCGCCAGATCCGCCAGCTCGTCTGCGGCTGAGCCCCTGGCGGGAGCTGGCGGCGAGGGGGCGGACCGGCTCGCCGGTCCGGGTCCGAGGACCAGCGTCCCGGCGAAGCGCCCCTGGGGGTGTGGTGGGTACGCCGGGTGGCCGGCCCGGGCCACCGCCGGCACCACCCCCGGCCTGGTCGTCGCCGCTCCCCCCACCGGACGCGGTGGTGGCGG
>NZ_AGVX02000099.1 GCF_000239155.1 Actinoalloteichus spitiensis RMV-1378 | reverse complement strand
CGCCGGCCGCGGCTCGGCTCCGCCCCCGTGGTGGCTCCCCGGGGCGTCCGGAGCGGTGGCCACTCGGGACTTGACCTGAACAATGGTTCAGGTTGAACGATGGTGGCATGACGACGACCGAACAGGACAGCACCACCGCCACGACCCCCGACCCACTGGTCGGTCCGGAGCTCGACACGGCGCCCGGAACCGCCCGGGGATGGGCTTCGGCCGATCTCGATCTGGACGCCTACCTCGCCCGCATCGGCTACGACGGCGACCTCACCCCCGACGCCGGCACGCTGCGGGCGGTGCACCGCGCCCACGCCACCGCGGTCCCGTTCGAGAACCTCGGCCTCCTCACCGGCGGAGAGGTCCGGCTGGACACGTCCTCCCTCCAGGACAAACTGGTCCGCCGCCGCCGCGGCGGCTACTGCTTCGAGCAGAACGTCCTGCTCGCCGCCGTGTTGGAACGGCTCGGCTACCGGGTGTCCGGGGTGAGCGCCCGCATCCGGCTCGGCTCCCCGAACCTGCGGCCGGCGGCGCACGCCGCCCTCCTCGTCGAGACCGAGGAGCGGACGTGGCTGGCCGACGTCAGCGTCGGCGAGCAGGGCGTGCTGGAACCGACCCCCCTGGTGCCGGAGGTCGAGGTCCGGCAGGGAGCCGGGTGGCGGCACCGCCTCGTGCGGGAGGAGGACGGGACGTGGGCCCTCCAGTTGGCGCGCGGCGCGGACTGGCAGGACCTCTACGGCTTCACCCTGGAACCCCACTACCGCGTGGACTACGTGGTGCAGAACCACTTCACGGCGACCCACCCCACCTCGCCGTTCCGCCGCACCCTGTTCGGCTCGCGGGGCGGCGAGGAGACGGCGCACAGCCTCTCCGGTCTGGAGCTCACGGTGTCGCGCCCCGGCTCCCCGGACGAGGTGGTCGTCCTGGGCCCCGACGACCTGCCCGGGTACTTCCGGGACGTGTTGGACGTCCCCCTGACCACGGAGGAGGCCGGCGAGCTGGTGGCGATCGGCGAGCGCGCCCGCGTGGACCGGGAGACCTCGGGCTGATCAGGTTCCGGGCGCCGGCGGCCGGTGCGCGTTCGGCTCAACCGACCGCGTCGAGGTGGATCCGCCAGAGCGCACGCGCCGCGCGGCCCCAGTCGTAGTGCTCGGCCCGGCGCAGTCCCGCCCGGACCATCGACCGGGCCCGCACGGGGTCGGACGCCACGGCGCGCAGCGCCCCGGCCAGGGTGTCCGGATCGCCCCGCCGCACCACCAGGCCCGCGCCACCGGCGACCTCGACGAGCGCGGGCACGTCGGTGTGCACCACCGGGACGCCGACGGCCATCGCCTCCAGGACCGGCAAACCGAAACCCTCCGCCCGGCTCGGCGCCGCGAGGACCGTCGCCTGCCGGAGGACCGCGGACAGCTCGGGGTCCTCGATCCGCCCCAGCACCCGCAGCCGGTCCCGGGCGAGGCCGTGCTCCTCGGCGAGCCGCCAGGGGTCGATGCCACCCCATCCGCTGGCCCCCACCAGGACCAGGGGGAGGTCCGGGCCCCGGCCACCGGCCATCGCCTGGATGAGGACGTCGATGCCCTTCCGGGGCTCCACGGTGCCCACCGCGAGGACGTACCGGTCGGGCAGTCCGAGCTTCCTGCCCGCCCGCTGCTGGAACTCCTCGGTCAACGGGCGGCGCAACGCCTCCGAGACACCCTCGCCGACCACGTGGGTCCGGGGGCCGGCGGCACCGACGGTGTCCACTCCGGACCGCTGCCGGTCGGCGTCGAGGTGCCTGGCCAGTTCCGCCGCCACGGCCGCCGTCGGGGTCACCAGCGCCGAGGCACGACGCGCGGCCCGGCCCACCATCCGCCGGTGCCAGGCCGCGCCTCGACGGGTCAGCGTCTCGGGGTGGGTCCACGGCACCGTGTCGTGGACCGTGACCACCAGCCCCCGACCACGAGGCACGGCCGGCGGCGCGAACGGGGTGGGCGCGTGCACCGAGTCACCCCCCGGCCAGAGCGGAACCCCGCGTTCCCACAACGCGGAGAGCACCCGGCGGGGGTAGGGGAGCACTTTCGGTCCGATCAGCCCGGGGATCACGGCGGCTTCCGGATCGGCATGCCTCGCGACGACCCCGGCCACGTCCCACCCCGGGGGCGCCGTCCCGGCGAGCGCGCCGGCGAGTTCCCGGGTGTAGCGGCCCGTCCCACCCGGGACGGGAGCGAGCAGCTGTTCGGTGAGCACAACGAGGAGCGGCACCCGCCAACACTGCCACGAAACTCGGGGGGATTCGCCGGGACCGGAGGATCCGGAATGCTCGGACCGCCGGCCGCCATCGGCACCGGCCCGGTGGGTAGGTTGGTCGGTCATGGACGCCGACCCCGGGGCGACACCGGTTCGCAGCACCGTCGTCATCGTGACCTGGCGGGCGAGGGACCACCTCGAACCCTGCCTGGACGCGCTGGCGGAACAGACCCGGCCGCACCGGCTGCTGGTGGTCGACAACGCCTCGGACGACGGCACTGCCGAACTGCTGCGGGGCCACCCGACCGCCCCGGAGGTGCTGCGACTGTCGACCAACTCCGGGTACGCCGGGGGGATGGCCGCCGCGCTGCGCCGGGTCCGCACCGAGTTCATGGTGTGGCTCAACGACGACGCCGTCCCCGAGCGGGACTGGCTCGCGGCGTTGGAGGACGCGGCCGACTCCGACCCGACGGCGGGAGCGGTGGGGTCGCTGTTGCGCGCGGAGGACGGCACCGTGCAGTCCGCCGGGGTCACGTTGACCGCCGACGGTCACGGACGCGACCTCGGTGCGGCGGCCGGGGCGGCCGCCCCCACCGGTCCCACCGAGGTGTTCTCGTTCTGCGGGGGCGCCGCCCTGGTGCGCACCGAGGCGTTGCGCGCCCTGGGCGGTGTGCCCGGCTCCTACTTCTGCTACTACGAGGACACCGACGCCGCGTGGCGGCTGCGGCTCGGCGGGTGGCGGGTGCGGCTCGCCCCCGCCGCCCGGGTGCGGCACGCGCACGGCGCGAGCAGCGACCCCGGTTCCCCCCGATTCCACCGGTGGAACGAACGCAACCGCCTGGTCACGCTGGTCCGCTGCGCGCCGCTGCCGGTCGCGCTCCGGGAGCTGCTGCGGTTCGCCGCGATCACCGCGGCGCTCCCCGTCCGGCGCCGCCTGGGGCGACCCGCACCGGAGGCGGCGAACTTCCGGGTCGGGCTTCGCCTCGGCGTGCTCGGCGAGACCCTGGCCCGGATGCCCGCCGCGTTGCGGTTCCGGCGCGAGCTCGGCCGCCGGGTGGTGGTCGACCGGGCGGCGGTGTGGCGGACCTGGGCCGGCCGGGACGACCGCTGAACCGGCGCTCCGCTCCGGCGTTGCCTTGGTCACTGACGGCGCTCGGCTCCGGCGCCGGCGGGACCGCGCCGGAACGGCCCTGGTCAGGCGGAGCTCTCCCCGGTGGCGAAGGGCTTGTCGTCGACCTGCGTGGAGTACACCGCGAGGTTCTTCGGCACGGCGATGGCGAGGGTCTCGGCCACGTCGGTGAGGACGTCACCGAGCTTCGCGACGTGCTTGCTGAGGCCGGTGATGCTCAGCACGGCCTTCTGGAGCCAGTCCTGGACCTTGTTGGCCCACTTCACCACTAACCGGACACCGTCGGCGATGAGCGCCGGGGTGGCGAGCCCCAGGGTGAGCCCGATCGCGGCCGCCGCGCGGACGAGCCACTGGACGAGGTCGCTCATCGCGCTGGCGATGAGGTCCCGCACGATGGTGCGCACCACCGACACCACGGTGGCGCCGGCCGTCAGGGCGACTCCGACCCCGTTGGCGGCGATCGAGGCGGCCTGGATGGCGGCGGCCTCGCCCATCGCGACCGGCCGGTAGGCGTCCACCGCCGGCCCCTCCCAGCCCTCGGTGTCGGCGCGGACGATGTCGGCCATGTCCTGGGAGGACTGCCCGAGCGCGTCGGCCACGTTGCCCCAGGTGGCCGCGTTGGTGTGCACCACGTCGGGGTTGCCGGCCAGGCAGTTCAGCATGTCGGGCAGCGGCGGCACGTGTTCGATGAACCAGGCGAAGGCGGAGGTGAGCAGCGTGCCGAAGGGGTCGGCGACCACCGCCAGCGCGTCCAGGCCGGCCGCGCCGATGTTCACCCCGGCCTCGAGCCAGTCGCCGTTCTGGATGGCCGTCGCCGCGTCGTCGGCCGCCTCCACGACGACGATGGCGTCGAGCTTGTCTCCCCCGCTGTAGTCGGGGGCGATCAGTGGGTTCGTCACGGCGACGACGGTCCTTCCAGGCGCTCGGCGATCTGGGCGAAGAGGCGGCTCACGCCCTCCTCCAACAGCTCGTAGGTGTCCGCGGAGGCGGTGATGGCGGTGCTGGTCGCGCCGACCGTTCCGCCGGCGGCGGCGATCGCGCCGTGGCCGAGGGCCTCGATGCCGCCCATCAGGGGCAGCATGATGGGACTGCACAGCAGCCCGTACGCGGTGGTGCCGCTGATCGAGGCGTGGGTGGCCGCGTCCTGCGCGACCCCGATCTGCTGGACCACCCCGTCGAGGCGGGCGGCGTGCTGCCGCATCTGCTCGGGGTAGACGTGGAACCCGTCCATCCGGTCACCATCCCCTGTCGTTGCGCCAGCTACTTCCGCCGTCCGGGTCGTCCGGGTCCTGGGGGTCGTCCGAGCGCCGGGCCGATCCCCCGGTGTCCTCGTCGTCGAGCTGGGGGAACCGCTCCTGGTAGCCGCCCATCACCGCGTTCAGCGACTCGCTGTCCTCGCCGAGGATCGGGGTCAGCACCTCCCGCATCTGGTCGGCGATCCGGGCCTGCGCCCGGCGGAGGGTGTCGAGGATCTGCGCGGACAGCTCCTCGGGGCGCCGGGTCATCGCGGCCGGCGTCAGGTCGAGGGCGGTCATGCCGCCGTTGCTGTCGACCGTCACCGACACCGCGCCGTCCCGGCTGCGTTCGCTGACGCGCGCCTCCCTGGCGGCGGCCTGCAACTGGTCGGCCTGGCGCAGCTTGGCCTGCATCTGTTCCTGGAAACCGCGCAACATGGCGTCGGCGGCGCTGGTGTCGGGCTGCACGTGTCCTCAGTCTCCCTGTCCGGTGGTGCCTCGCTGCTGGTGGGGCGGTAGGTGGCGAGCGGGAGGAGTGGGGGGTCCGCTCGGGGGCCCCGGTCGGCCGCTGCTGCCCCAGTTCGGTCCGAACCTGGGGTTCGGGGGGCTCCCCCCGCCGTTCCGCTCCTGCTCACCCTCCCGCTCCGGAGGCGGCAGGAACCCGAGGCGCACCAGGACGCCGACGGTCACGCCGAGGACGAGCAGGCTCCCCAGGGCGTAGGCGGCGAAGGAGATCGGCGGCGGGACGGGGGCTCCGGAGCGGTCCGTCCGGAAGACGGCGAGCTCCCATCCGCCACCCAACACGATCTGGACCTCCTCCACCGGGACCTCGGTGCCCAGGTCCTCCCGGGTCAGCTGCCGGGGGTAGGCCTCACGGTGCTCCACCCGGCCGTCCGACCAGTGGATCTCCGCGGTGCACACGTCGGCCGGCCCGATGCCGCCCTCCAGGCTGATGGGCCCGGTGCTCCGGCAGCTCGTCACCTCGGCGGCTCCCGCGTCCACCACCGGCCTGTCGTCCGCCTTGGTCCCGCCCCAGGTGTGCAGGTTGGTCGTGAACGGGAACAGGAGGGCGAACAGGGTCAGGCCGACCACCCCGAGGACGACCCCGCCTACGATCCTCCGGCCTCTGCTGATCTCCGCCACCGTCCACTCCCGACCTGGACCCGTACCCAGACCGCAGCGTAGCCAGCACGGCTGACCCGTGGGCGCGTTTTCCTCACAGAAGGTCGTCACGGGACTCCGCAGGGCGATCATGGTGGCGGGGGGCGGCGGTTCCCCCGGGTCCGCCCCCCGGCGCGAAGCGGATAGGGCAGGCTTAGACGCGGCCGGTCGCCGACCGGCCCGAGGAGAAGCTGAGGGGGAGCGACGTGCCCGAGCCGAGTTCCGGGGGCCTGCCGACCGTTTCCGTGGTGGTGGTGAACTACCGGGGAGTCAGGGACACGATCACCTGCCTCCGGTCGCTGCGGGACGACCTGGACTACCCGGCCGACCGCCTGGAGATCATCTGCGTCGACAACGCCTCCGGCGACGGCAGCGTGGAACGGCTCCGGGACGAGATGCCCGACGTCACCCTGGTCGAGTCGCCGGAGAACCTCGGTTTCGCCGGCGGCTGCAACCTCGGTGCCCGCCAGGCGACCGGGCAGGTGCTCGCGTTCCTCAACAACGACGCCCGCCCGGACGCGGAGTGGGTGCGGGCCGCGGTCGCGGTGTTCCGCGCCGAGCCGACGGTCGGCGCGGTCGCCAGCAAGGTGCTCGACTGGAGCGGCGAGCTGATCGACTTCGTCGACGGAGGCCTCACCTGGTTCGGAATGGGGTACAAGCGGCACGCCGGACAACGCGACGACGGCAGCCACGAGGTCGCCAGGGACGTGCTCTTCGGCACCGGTTCCGCGCTGTTCGTGCGCACGGAGCTGTTCGCCGCCCTCGGAGGCTTCGACGAGCGCTACTTCATGTTCTACGAGGACGTCGACCTCGGCTGGCGGCTGAACCTGCGGGGCTGGCGGGTGCGGTACGAACCGACGTCGGTGACCTACCACCGGCACCACGGCTCGATGGGTTCGGTGGACTCGTCCCGCGAGTACTACCTGCTGGAGCGCAACGCGCTGGCGACGCTCTACAAGAACCTGGAGGACGAGACGCTGGCGAAGGTGCTGCCGGCGGCGCTCGCCCTCGCGGTGCGCCGGTCGACGGCGCGGGGGGACATCGACCCCACCCAGTTGGAGATCACCCGGCGCCCGGCGGACCGGGGCGCGGACGCCGAGCCCGTTCCGGTGTCGCGGGAGGCGCTGGCCGGTTTCCTGGCGATCGACCAGTTCGTCGAACTGCTGCCCCAGTTGGCCGAGTCCAGGAAAGTGGAGCAGGAGTCGCGGGTCCGTTCCGACGGCGACATCGTTCCGCTGATGCGCAAGGCGCTGGAGCCGGCCTACCCGCTCCCCCGCTACCTGGCCGCGCACGAGACCCTGGTGCGGGCCTTCGGACTGGACGAGGCGTTCGGCCGCCCCCGTCGGGTGCTGGTCGTCACCGGTGACGCGATCGCCGAGCGGATGGCGGGCCCGGCGATCCGCGCCTGGCACATGGCGGAGGCGCTGTCCACCGAGCACGAGGTCAGGCTGGTCAGCGTCAACAACCACCACGAGCCGCCGGAGGCGGGTTTCCCGGTGGTGCACGCCAGACCGAGGGATCTGGGCACGCACATCGCGTGGTCGGACATCGTGGTGGTGCAGGGCCACATCATGGAGATGGCCCCGGAGCTGAAGGACCCGTCCTCGGGGAAGATCGTGGTCTGCGACGTCTACGACCCGATGCACCTGGAGTACCTGGAGCAGGGCAAGGACGTCGACGACGAACGCCGCGCCCGCGATCTCGACGGGGTGACCCGGGTGTTGAACACGCAGCTGATGCGCGGGGACTTCTTCCTGTGCGCCTCGGAACGGCAGCGGCACTTCTGGCTCGGGCACCTGGCCTCCCTGGGCCGGCTCAGCCCGGGGATGTACGACTCCGACCCCACGGTGCGGTCTCTGCTGTCGGTGGTCCCCTTCGGACTGCCCGCGGCCCGGCCCCGCCGCACCGCGCCGGCGATCCGGGACGTGGTGCCCGGTATCGGCCAACGGGAGCGGATCGTGTTGTGGGCCGGTGGCGTGTACAGCTGGTTCGACCCCTTGACCCTCGTCCAGGCCATCGACAAGCTGCGGCGGGAGGAGGACGGCGTCCGGTTGGTCTTCCTCGGCATGCAGCACCCCAACCCGGACGTGCCCGAGATGGGCATGGCCGGGCAGACCCGCCAGCTCGCCGACCGGCTGGGCCTGGTCGGCTCGCACGTCTTCTTCAACGAGACCTGGGTGCCCTACCACGAGCGGCACAACTGGCTGCTGGACGCCGACTGCGGGGTCACCACCCACTTCGACCACGTCGAGACGACGTTCGCGTTCCGCACCCGGGTGTTGGACTACCTGTGGGCGGGCCTGCCGATCATCACCACCGACGGTGACTCGTTCGCGGACCTGGTGCGGCGGGAACGGCTCGGGGTGGTCGTGCCGGCCGAGGACGTCGACGCGCTGGCCGCCGCCCTGCGCCGGGTGCTCTACGACGAGGCGTTCGCCGAGGCCTGCCGGACTCGTATCGCGGAGGTGCGCGAGCGGTTCACCTGGGACGAGACCCTCCGCCCACTGCTGGAGTTCTGCCGGAACCCCCGGCCGGCGGTGGACCGGCTGGGCGGGTCGGCCCCCCTGGTCCGGGAGCAGCCCCGGGGGGCCGGTGGCCAGCTCAGGCATGATCTTGGTCTGATCCGGGAGTACCTCGACCTCGGTGGTCCCGGCGAGGTCGCCCGCAGGGCGGCGGGCAGGTTACGCAGGCTGGTGAAGGAGACGGTGCGTGGTCGACGCTGACGGTTCCGGGCGCAAGCTGCGGATTCTGCTGGACGGGACACCGCTGCTGGGCGCCCGCACCGGGATCGGCCGGTACACGGCGGCGTTGGCCGAGGAACTGGCGTCGATGCCGGGCATGGACGTGACGGCCCTGGCGTTCACGGTGCGCGGTTGGCGGACCCTGCGCGGTGTCCTGCCCCACGGGGTCCGGGCCCGCGGTCTTCCCGTGCCGGCGCGTGCGCTGCGGGCGGCCTGGCTCCGCACGTCGGCTCCCCCGGTGGAGCTGTTGGCCGGTCGCGCGGCCGTGGTGCACGCGACGAACTTCGTGCTGGCTCCCACCATCTTCGCGCGGGGTGTGCTCACCGTGCACGACCTGGACTTCCTGGACTCTCCCGAGGAGCTGCCGGCCAGGGAACGGGACCTGCCGGAACTGGTGCGCCGCTCGGCGGCACGGGCGGCGGTGGTGTGCACCCCGACCTCGGCGGTGGCCGAGGTGGTCGCGGAACGGCTCGGGGTTCCCCGGGAGCGGATCGTGGTGACGCCGTTGGGCGTGGACGCGGCCTGGTTCGCCGCCCGCCACCCGACCTCCGCGCTCCGGTCGGCGTTGGGGATTCCCAAGGAGTACCTCCTGTTCGTGGGCGCGGACGGCCCGAGGAAGGGGCTGGCCACGCTGCTGGCCGCCCACGCGGCGCGCCCGGAGCTGCCGCCACTGGTGATCGTCGGCCCGACGGGTTCGGACGCGTCAGGGCCGACGGACCGGGTGATCAGGACCGGCTACCTGCCGGAGGTGGACCTTCGGAGGGTGGTGGCCGGCGCCGCGACCCTGGTGCTCCCGTCCCGCAACGAGGGTTTCGGTCTTCCGGTGTTGGAGGCGTTGGCGTGCGGCGTGCCGGTGGTCTGCTCCGATGTTCCCGCCCTGCGCGAGGTGGCGGGCGGGCATGCCGTCCTCGCCCCGGTAGGTGACGTGGAGGCGCTCGGGGCGGCCCTGGCCCAGGCGTTGGACGGCCCCAGTGACACGGCCACGTTGACCGCGCGCCGGGACCACGCCGCCGACTTCAGTTGGCGGCGGTGCGCCGAGGCGACGGTGGCGGCCTACCGCAGGGCGGCCAGCTGAGGCGGGGCGCCTGGGGCACGTCCGGCTCGGTGTCCCCGGGCGGTGCGCCTGGAGGGCGCCGGGGTGGTCCGGCTCCCGGCGACGTGGTGACGGTCCGACCGGGGGGTCGTGGGGGCGCCCGGGGCACCGCCGCGGGCAGATGGGGCCCTGGGCGGCTGTCCCCGCTGACCTGGAACTCCGGCCGGTCACCCGTCGCGCTGGTCGCTGCCGGACACCCACCCCCACCCACCCGGGGGAGCAGCCCCGCGGCAAGCCTATCGCGGAGGGGTGTCGGGGGAGTCCGCCCGCGCCGTCCGCTGTGGACAACCACGGGGGTGGGGACAGGGCGGCCGGCGTCGGGACGCGGAGGCCGGGCGAGCCGCGTCCCGACCAGGACGTGCGCCCTTGCCGGACTGGAGTTTCCGGGCACGCCCCCGCCGCCCCGTCCGGGCAGGATCGACGGGCCAGCTCCGGTGCGTCCATTCGCCCGGGGGAGCGGCCCGAGGTCACGGCCCGCTCCCTTCTTCCCGGGTCAGTTCCGCAGTTCCTCGCCCTGCTCGGCGAAGGCCGCCGCCAACGCCTCCCGCCAGGGGCGGAGCGCTCCCAGCCCCGCGTCCTCCCACCGGCGCGGGGACAGCACCGAGTAGGCCGGGCGGGGCGCCGGGCGGGGGAAGTCCTCGGTCCCGCAGGGGCGGACCCGTTCCGGGTCGGCGCCGAGCTCGGCGAAGACGGCCCTGGCGAACTCGAACCAGCTCGTCACGCCGGTGTTGGTGCAGTGCAACACCCTGTTCCCCGGTGCTCGACCGGCGGCCACCACCGTCGCCAACCGCAGCAGCCCACCGGCCAGGTCAGCCGACCAGGTCGGCGATCCGACCTGGTCGGACACGACGCTCACCGTGTCGCGCTGCCGCTCCAACCGGGCCATCGTCCGGACGAAGTTGCCGCCGCCAGCGCCGTACACCCAGGCGGTGCGCACCACCCAGGAACGGTCCGCGCCTGCCAGCACCGCCTGTTCGCCGGCGAGCTTCGTCCGCCCGTACACCGAGCGGGGAGCGGTCGGGTCGGTCGGCTCGTACGGCCGGTCGCCATCACCCGCGAAGACGTAGTCCGTGGAGACGTGGACCAGCGGCACCGCCTCCGCCGCGCACGCCGCCGCCAGGGTCGCCGCCCCGGCCGCGTTGACCTCGTGCGCCCGGGCCTCGTCCTCCTCAGCCGCGTCCACGGCCGTGTAGGCGGCGGCGTTCACCACCACCGGCGCGACGCCGGCGGTCCGGGCCGCCCCGGCCAGCACGCCGACGGCGTCCCGGACGGCGTCACGATCGGTGATGTCCAGCTCGGCGGACCCCGGCGCGTGCGCGAACCCGGCGTCTCCGACGTGCCCGGGAGCCAACCGGGCCAGGTCACGGCCGAGTTGGCCGTGACCTCCCGGTACCAGCAGACCCAGTTCGGTCATGTCCGTCAACTCCTCACCAGCGCGGCGCGCCGCTTCAGCGGCTCCCACCAGGCGCGGTTGTCCCGGTACCAGGCGATGGTGCCTGCCAGGCCCTCGTCGAAGGGCACCTTCGGCGCGTAGCCGAGTTCGGCCTGGATCTTGCCGATGTCGACGGAGTACCGCCGGTCATGTCCCTTCCGGTCGGCCACCGGTTCCACCGAGGACCAGTCCGCGCCGAGCGCGGCGAGCAGCCGTCCGGTCAGCTCGCGGTTGGTCAGTTCGGTGCCGCCGCCGATGTTGTAGATCTCCCCGGGCCGTCCGCCCTCCGCGACCAGTTGGATGCCCCGGCAGTGGTCGTCGACGTGCAACCAGTCCCGCACGTTCCCCCCGTCCCCGTACAGGGGCACCGTGCCACCGTCGAGGAGCCGTGTGACGAACAGCGGGATGAGCTTCTCCGGGAACTGGTACGGCCCGTAGTTGTTCGAGCAGCGGGTGATGGAGACCGGCAGCCCGTGGGTGCGGTGGTAGGCGCGGGCGAGCAGGTCCGAGGCGGCCTTGGACGCCGAGTAGGGCGAGTTGGGTTCGAGGACGTGGCCCTCGTCCCAGGACCCCTCGTCGATCGAGCCGTAGACCTCGTCGGTGGAGACGTGGACGACCCGGCCGACCTCGGCCTCCAGCGCGGCCTGGAGCAGGACCTGCGTGCCGAGGACGTTGGTGACGACGAAGTCGGAGGCCCCGTCGATCGAGCGGTCCACGTGTGACTCGGCGGCGAAGTGCACGAGGAGGTCGGTGCCGCGCATCAGCGGGTTCACCGTCTCCGGATCACAAATATCGCCCTCGACCAGGCGGAACCTGGGGTCGGAGGCGACGGGGGCCAGGTTGTCGACGCTGGCGGCGTAGGTGAGCTTGTCGAGCACCACGACCTCGGCGTCCGCCAGGGCCGGGTACGCGCCCGCGAGCAGGGACCGGACGTAGTGGGACCCGATGAAGCCCGCTCCACCGGTCACTAGGACTCGCATCACACTTCCTCCTTCGTCTGGGAGCCGACGACGTCACGTCGAGGGGCGATCGACACGCCGACACACGGGGAGAAGGGCGTGCGCACCGGCCGGGCGGGTGCCCGGCCCGGACAGTCTGTCACGGGCGGTTCGGGGCGGGAGTGAACCTCGGGGATCTCGAAAACGTCAAACATGTAGCGAGGTGACACCCGTTCAGCCCAACACGGGATTAGCCTTGTTCGGGGCCGGGTACCAACGGTCCGTTGGGGCAGTGCCGGCGCGCACGCGGCGACGTGCGCTCCTGCGGGGAGGAGTTCACGCGTGGAGGAAATGCCGCCCGATCCGGGAGGGGCATCCCGCCGCCGCAGAGGCGGTCCGACGCCTCCCGAACCCGGTCGTACACCCTCTGACCTGCGGCGGGTCGCCTCAGGAAACCTGGATGACGATCTCGCCTCCGGGGCGGCCCAGGTGGGCGGCGGTGGTGGTGCGCTCACTGAGCCGATCGGGGCGGTGGGCGGCGCGGGGCAGGCTTCGGCCGAGCGGGACCGGGCTCGGCGGGGCCGGGGCCGGGTACGTCCGAGCCGGGCGGGCCGGGCCGCGTTGGCCACCGCGAAAAGCGTGGTGGCCCTGTGCTCGGCCGTCGTCATCGGCGGCACCGGTTACGCGTGGGCGACCCTGGGCAGCCTCGGCTCGGGGATGACGACGACGAACGTCTTCGGCGACCGCGACCGCGCGCCGATCACCCCGGACGGGCCGAGTCCCCTCGACGGCGGGATGGACATGCTGCTCGTCGGTATGGACAGCCGAACCGACGCCGAGGGCAACCCCCTCCCCGAGGACGTCCTCGCGGAGCTGCGGGCGTCCGACAACGAGGGTGAACTGACCGACACCCTCATCCTCGTGCGCGTCCCGGTGGGCGGTGAGAGCGCGACGGCGGTGTCGATTCCCCGGGACAGCCTGGTCAACATCCCCGGCCACGGCTCCTACAAGATCAACTCCGCGTTCGGGCGCGGGAAGCGGGCGGCGGAGGCCACCCTCGCCGCGCAGGGGGTCACCGATCCGCGACAACTCCACGAGGAGGCCTCCGCGGAGGGGCGCAAGCTGCTGATCGAGACCATCGAGGAGTTCACCGGGGTCGAGATCGACCACTACGCCGAGGTCAACCTGCTCGGCTTCTTCGAGATCACCGACGCCATCGGCGGCGTCACCGTCTGCCTGAACGAGCCTGTCAGCGAGCCGAACTCCGGCGCCGACTTCGACGCGGGCGAGCAGACCATCTCCGGAGGCGACGCGCTGGCGTTCGTGCGCCAGCGCTACGGCCTTCCCCGGGGTGACCTCGACCGGGTGGTGCGGCAGCAGGTGTTCCTCGCCGCGCTGGCGAACAAGCTGCTGTCCAGCGACACGCTGACGAACCCGACGAAGCTGAACGACCTGGTGTCCGCCGTGCAGCGGTCCGTCGTCCTCGACGACGGCCTCGACGTGCCGGGCTTCGCCATGCACATGCAGGACATGGCCGGTGGGAACATGGCCTTCGACACCATCCCGGTCGGTCACGTCGGGAACTACATCGAGGTGGACCCGCCGACCGTCCAGGAGTACATGCGGTCGCTGGTGGCCGGTTCCTCGCAGGACGACGGGTCCGGGGAGGCACCCGACGCCGACCTGGCGGCGATCACCGTCGGTGTGCACAACGCCGCGCAGGTGACGGGGCTGGCGGGCCAGGTGATGGGGGAGCTGACCTCGGCCGGTTTCACCGAGGGCGTGACCGGGAACGCGGAGCCTCGGGACACGACGGTGGTCCGGCACGCTCCGGGTGAGGAGGCCAACGCGGAGCTCGTCGCCAGGGAACTGGGCGGTGTCACCCTCGAGCCGGACGCGAACCTGCCGGCCGGGACCGTCTCGGTGCTGCTCGGGGCTGACTACTCCAACGGGGAGCTGGCGGGCGGCGCGGGGGCGGGTCCGGGTGCCGTCGATCCCGGTGCGGTCCAGCCGAACGCCACCGCGGCGGGCGGTGGCGCCGACATCACCGCCGGCACGGTTCCCTGCGTCAACTGATCCCCGTTCTCGTCCGGTCCGGTGCGCACGGTGGCGGTGCGGGCCGGGGATGCGCACTATGAGCGTGGGAGAACGCTCGGGACGTGACCACGGCCGGTAACGCCTGGGGGACGTCGAGGGACAGGACCGGTGAGGCGCGAACCCGCGCCGGCTCGGCGACAGTAGGGGGAACAGGTGGCCGACGAGGGGGAGCCGGGCCGGCGGACGTCGGCGACCGGCCCACGGGATGCCGTGGCTGGGAGCGGGACTGGGGAACCCGCTCCTCCGGCCGCCGAGGAGGGCACCGGGAGCGGGCCGGCCCGCAACCGTCGTGCCCGGGTGGCGCCCGGTGGTGGGCGGGGCCGGGCCCGGCGCGCGCTGGTCGCCGGCGGGCGGTCGCTGACGATCCTCGTCTCGGTCACCGCCCTCGTGGTGACCGGGATCGCCTGGGTCATGGTCGACCGCATCCAGGAGGACCTGAGCACCACGAGCGTGCTGGCGGACCTGCGGCGCGCCCCCGTGGAGACCGAGAGGAACGCTCCGCCGCCGCCCGACGAGGCCGACCTCGCCACCGACATCCTGCTGGTGGGCAACGACAGCAGGACCGACGCGCAGGGTCGCCCGCTGCCGGAGTCGGTGCTCCGGGAACTGCGCACCGAGGCCAACGCGGGTCTGAACACCGACACCATCATCCTGCTGCGGATCCCCGACGACGGCAGCGCCGCGCACGCGGTGTCCATCCCCCGGGACACCTCGGTCCCGGTGTCGGCGCTCGGCACCGAGGAGAAGATCAACGGTGCCTACGGCCTGGTGAAGGCGCGGAAGGCGGACGAGTTGGCCGCCCAGGGCGTCACCGACCGGTCCCGGATCGAGCGGGAGTCCGACCACGCGGGCCGGCTCGCCCTCGTCCGCGCGGTGCAGGACCTGACGGGCGCGCACATCGACCACTACGCCGAGGTGAACCTGTACGGCTTCTACCTGCTCACCGAGGCGATCGGTGGTGTCGAGGTGTGCCTCAACCAGGCGACCAGCGACAGCGACTCCGGCGCGAGCTTCGCCAGGGGCGTGCAGGTCATCTCCGGCGGTGACGCGCTCGCCTTCGTGCGGCAGCGCAAGAACCTGCCTCGCGGCGACCTGGACCGGATCGTGCGACAGCAGGTCTTCCTCGCGGCCCTGGCGAACAAGGTGCTGTCCACGGGCACCCTCACCGATCCGGGCAAGCTCCAGGCCCTGTTGGCCGCGACCCGCGACTCGGTCGTCCTGGACGAGGATCTGGACCTGGTGGGGTTCGCCCGGCAGCTGGAGGGCATCGCCAGCGGAGCGATCCAGTTCACCACCATCCCCGTCACCGGGGTCGGCGCCCGCAACGACCGGGGGCAGAGCATCGTCACCGTGGACCCGGCGCAGGTGCGCGAATTCGTGGCCGGCCTCCTGGACGGGGTGGAGGACACTCCCACCCCCACCGGGTCCTCCGAACCGGGGCCGTCCGAGGCGGAGGTACCGTCCGGCGCGCCCAGCGCCGGTCCCTCCGCCGCCGGCCCCGCCGGGGTGGGGGCCGCGCCCTTCCTGACCGTCAGCGCCGCGTCCGACGCGGACCCGATCACCGCCGATGGTCTGACCTGCGTCAACTGAGGCGGGCGGCGGGGTGCCTTCGGGCGTCGCCGCCCGGGCCACGGCCCGCCGCGTCCTGCCGAGGCCGCCCTGGCCCGGGGTCCCGCGGCGCGGGCCGGCGCGACGGCGGTGGGCACTAGGCTTGCCGCATGAGCGTCACCGACCACCTGTTGCGCCCGCTGCTCGCCCGCGACCCCGCCCGGCCGATGCTCACCTACTACGACGGTCCCGAGGGCTACCGGGTGGAGCTGTCGGTGGCGACGGCGGCGAACTGGGCCGCCAAGACCGCGAACTGGCTGCGTGACGAGTGCGACGTCGAGCCGGGCGCGCCGGTGGTGGTCGCGTTGCCGGCGCACTGGCAGACGCTGGGGGTGCTGCTGGGCAGTTGGTGGTGTGGCGCGCACGTGGTGGGGGCGTCCGGGGCGGACGGGGAGGCCGAGGTCGCCTTCGTTCCGGCCGCCGAGGCGGCGGCGTACCAGGGCGCGGCGGCGACGATCGCGGCGGTCGGTCTCGACGCGTTGGGGATGTCCGGGGCAGGGCAGGACGACGACGCCGTGGACTACACCACGGAGATCCGCGTCCAGCCCGACGACTTCGTGCCGTGGTCGCCGGTGTCGGGTTCGACCCCTGCCCTGCTCGGCATGACCGTCGACGAGGTGCTCTCGGCGGCCGAGGAACGGGCCTCGGCCCTCGGGGTCGAGCGGGGGTCGCGTGTGCTCTCGGCCCTCGAGTGGACGTTGCCGGCGGGAGTGCTCGACGGAGTGCTCGCGGTGTTCGCGCGGGAGGCGGGGCTGGTCCAGTACGGCACCCCGCCCGGGGGCGTCGTCGACCCCGAGCGGCTGGTGTCGTTGCGGGATTCCGAGCTGGCCACGCTCGTCCTCCCCCGGACCGGTGGCCTCGACGGAGCCTGAACCGTCCTCCGGGACGTCAGGCGCCGACCTCGGCGGCCGGCTTCGGCTGCTCGCTCACGCCGGCGGTGGAGGCTGGGGGCGCGCCTCGGAACAGCAGGCGGTCCACGGCGTAGGAGCCTCCGTTGAAACCGAGCGCCAGGGCGGAGACGCCCAGGACCAGGACGAGTTCGACGCCGCCCTCGGACGCGAAGAACCCGCTGCCGATGTGGACGAAGAAGGCCGCTCCGGCCATCAGCCCGGCGAGGACCACCCCGGCCGCCGGGAGGCCGAGACCCAGGACCAGGGCCGCTCCGCCGACGAGTTCCCCGACCGCGGTGACCCAGGCGGACACCTCGGGCAGGGGTACGCCCATCGCGTCGAACCCGCTCGCCACGTTGCCGATACCGTTCGAGAACTTGTCCCAGCCGTGCGCGACGAAGGCAAGGCCGACTGCCAGCCTGGCCACCAGCAGGGTGATGTCCTTGATCATGCTCATGCTGATCTCCTGTGCTTGGGTGCGGGGGCTCACGAGTGCCGATTGTATGAACGCTCAACTAAGTTTGCCGTGAACTTGCACCGTGAGTGACATCACGGCCCACGGCCGTCACGAACCGTTGACGCGAGACCCAGCCAAACACGACAGACAAGACACGGCTTCCACATGGCGGGAACCGATGCCAGCCCCTGCTCACTCCACCGAGCGGGCGGACCGGCCCGGTTGCGCCTCCCCAGGCCCCGGACGAGGACGAGCCGCCTCCCCCCTCGTACGCCGGCCGAACGACGGAGTGAACCGACGGGGAGTGGCCACCCGCGCTCCTCCGCGACGCAGGGTGATCGGTCATCGGAGGCCCACCAGACCGGGGCACCAGGCGGAATCGATCGGCTCGCGAGCCGCGGTCCAGCCCGAACACGAGGACCACGCCGTTGGTACGACCGTCGTTCCGGCGCCGCCCCGGGACCAGGAGCTCCCGGCCAGCCCGGCGCCATCGGTACAGAACCCGGGACGCACCGCCCTCCTCCCCCGGCCGAGCGGGGCCCGCGAACGGCGGCGGGGACGGGCACCTCACACCACCCGAGCACCGGTCGGACACCGGGGGAACGTGTCGACCGGTGGTCCTGACCGAGGCCGACGAGCAGCGGACCGGGCCGTCGGGAACGAACAGGCGGACCTGGCCGGGACCGCCCTGCTCTCCGCAGGTGGAACGGCCCACGGACGAGCGGCGAGCACCGGGCCGGGGCGGGTCCCAGCAACACCGGGCGGCCTACCTGGGCGGCTCCTCCCTTCCGCCCAGGGCCGGCAGGCACTGCGGGCTGACGCCCTCCCCCGCACCCCACGAGGCCGGCGACCCCGCCAGCCCGACCGCCGGGAGGTGGGTGGTACCCGCGGCCGAGGCGGGCGGACGGGCTCGTTCCGGCCGGTCGGTGTGCCCCGGTCGCGGGTTCCAGGCCCTGACGAGCTGGGCCGCGCGACGTGCCTGGTGGGCGCCCCCGAAGGCCGTGCGGGTGCCCTGCTGACGGGCTCGTCCGCTCGCGGCGACCGCACGACGCGGCCGCCGGGCTCCCACCGTCGACGTCGCCGCCAGCCGGGCAGGTCGGCGGTCACGGGGGCCTCGGTGCCCGACAGCCGCGCCTGCCCCTGGTTCAGCCCTGGAGCAGGGACCTCGCCATCACCAAGCGCTGGATCTGGTTGGTGCCCTCGTAGATCTGGGTGATCTTGGCGTCACGCATCATCCGTTCCACCGGGAAGTCCGTGGTGTAGCCGGCACCGCCGAAGAGCTGCACGGCATCCGTGGTGACCTCCATCGCGACGTCCGAGGCGAAGCACTTCGCGGCGGCCGAGACGAACCCGAGGTTGTCCTCACCCCGTTCGGCTCGCGCGGCCGCGACGTACACCATGTGCCGGGCCGCCTCGATCTTCATCGCCATGTCGGCGAGCATGAACCGCACGCCCTGGAAGTCGCTGACGGCACGACCGAACTGGCGGCGCTCCCGCACGTAGCCGACGGCCGCGTCCAGGGCGCCCTGGGCGATGCCGACGGCCTGCGCCCCGATCGTCGGCCTGGTGTGGTCCAGCGTCCGCAGCGCGGTGCGCAGCCCCGTGCCCGGCTCGCCGATGATCCGGTTCTCCGGGATGGTGCAGTCGGTGAAGTGGATCTCACACGTGGGAGATCCCTTGATGCCGAGCTTGCGCTCCTTGGCCCCGACCTCGAAGCCGGGGTCGTCGGCGTGCACCACGAACGCCGAGATCCCGTCCGCCTTCCTGCCGGCGTCCGGATCGGTCACCGCCATGACCGTGTACCAACTGGACTCGCCCGCGTTCGTGATCCAGCACTTGGTGCCGTTGAGCACCCAGTGGTCGCCGTCCAGTCGGGCCCTGGTGCGCATCGACGCGGTGTCGGAGCCCGCCTCACGCTCGGACAGCGCGTAGGACACCATCGCCTCGCCGTTGGCGACGGAGGGCAGCACCGTCCGCTTCAGTTCCTCGGAGCCGGCGAGCAGGATGGGCATGGTGCCCAGCTTGTTGACGGCCGGGATGAGCGCCGAGGAGGCGCACACCCGGGAGACCTCCTCGATGATGATGGCGGTCGCGACGGCGTCGGCTCCCTCCCCCCCGTAGGCCTCGGGGAGGTGCGCGGCGTGGAAACCGGCCTTGACCAGCGCCGTCTTCGCCTCGACCGGGAACCGCGACCGCTCGTCGACCTCCGCCGCGTGCGGCGCGATCTCCTTCTCCGAGAGGGACCGCACCGCCGCGCGCAGCGCTTCGTGCTCCTCGGCCAGCTGGTAGGTGTCGAAGCTACGGTTCACCGCACGTCCTCCTGTTACCGACGGGTAGCATCGCTACTCCGGCCGATCGTAGCGGTGTTACCCGCCAGTAGCGAGGGTGCGGGGGCGGGTGTCGGCGACGTGCGGGCCTCGGCTCGGGAACGGGGTTCTCCTCGCGGCGCTCCACGGTCGTCGGGACGGCCCGACCTCCCCGAGGAGGCTCCCCGGGACCGGGCCCCGGAGAGACCCGCGCGGGTTGGGCTGGCGGCCGGACCGCCACGCCACGGCGCCGGTGGCCTCCCGATCAGCCCGAGGCCGCCTGGCCCTGGCTGATGCGTTCCCGCAGGGCGGCGTCCTTGTCGAGCACCAGACGCTCCATCTCCGCCTGGAAGGCGCCCATCCGATCCCGGTACCCGGCCGCTCGCTCGTCGGTGCCCGCACCGAGCATGCGCACGGCGAGCAGCCCGGCGTTGCGGGCCCCACCCACCGACACCGTCGCGACCGGAACCCCGGCCGGCATCTGCACGATCGAGAGGAGCGAGTCCATGCCCTCCAGGTGCCGCAGGGGCACGGGGACCCCGATGACGGGCAGGACGGTCGCGGAGGCGACCATGCCGGGCAGGTGCGCCGCCCCGCCAGCCCCCGCGATGATCACGCGGATCCCCCGCTCCACCGCCGTCCGCGCGTAGTCCAGCATGCGCTGGGGTGTGCGGTGGGCCGACACCACCGACACCTCGTGCGGGACGTCGAACTCCGCCAGGGTCTCGGCGGCGACGCCCATCACGGGCCAGTCCGAGTCACTGCCCATGATCACGCCGACCAGAGGTGCGTGTTGTTCTGCCACGTTGGTCCTCATTCTCCCTCCGGGCCCCACCGGACGGCCGCACCAGGAGGTGGGCCGGCGGGACCGACGCTGTGTGCGGCGGGACACCGTCGCCCCCCGGGGGCGTGCCGCGCCGGCGACGCTCCCCCTAGCTGCCGTGGACGTCGTGGCCGTCGGGCCAGCGGGCGTCCCGCAACCACGCGGCGGCCTGCCCCGCGCGGAGCCGAGCGGCACCCAGGTCGGCACCCAGCACGGTGACGTGCCCGATCTTGCGCCCCGGCCGCTCCTCCTTGCCGTACAGGTGGATCTTCACGTCGGGGTACCGGGCGAACAGGTGGTGGACCCGTTCGTCCATGGACATCGCCGGAACAGGGTTTCCGCCCAGCACGTTGGCCATCACCACGGCGGGCGCCGCCAGGTCGGTCGCGCCGAGCGGGTAGTCGAGCACGGCCCGGAGGTGCTGCTCGAACTGGGAGGTCCGCGATCCCTCGATCGTCCAGTGCCCGGAGTTGTGGGGGCGCATGGCGAGCTCGTTGACCAGCACCCTCCCGTCCCGGGTCTCGAAGAGCTCCACCGCGAGCACGCCGACGACGCCCAGCGCCGACGCGATCGTGAAGGCCAGTTCCTGGGCCTGGGCGGCCTGGCCGTCGGTCAGGCCGGGCGCGGGCGCCAGCACCTCGACGCAGATGCCGTCCCGCTGCACCGTCTCGACCACGGGCCACGCTGCGCCCTGACCGAACGGGGACCGCGCGACCACGGCCGCCAGTTCCCGGTGGAGGTCCACCCGTTCCTCGACCAGCAGCGGCGTACCGGCGGCGAGCAGCTCCGCCACCAGGGCGGCCCCGTCCTCCGACGAGTCCACCACCCACACCCCGCGCCCGTCGTAGCCGCCTCGGGCGGCCTTGAGCACGCACGGCCAGCCGTGCTCCTCGCCGAAGGCGACCAGGTCGGCCGGCGCGGTCACCTCCGCGAACGCGGGGCCGGCGACGCCGAGCTCGGCGAGCCGGCGGCGCATGACGAGCTTGTCCTGGGCGTGCGCCAGCGCGGCCGAGCCCGGGTGCACGGCGACCCCCTCCGCCTCGAGCGCGCGCAGGTGTTCCCCGGGCACGTGCTCGTGGTCGAACGTGAGGACGTCGCTGTCCCGCGCGAAGGACCGCAGCGCCTCCAGGTCGGTGTGGTGCCCGAAGGCGACGTCGCTGGCGACGACGGCGGCGGGGTCGGTCTCCGCCACCGCCAGCACCCTCAGGGACTGCCCGAGGGGGATCGCTGCCTGGTGGGTCATCCGCGCGAGCTGTCCGCCGCCCACCATGCCCACCGAGGGCATCGCGGAACGGCCGCCGCGGCGGGCACGTCGGTCCTTGCTGGTCTCCACGGTTCCAGGAGCCTAAACCGGAGCCGCACGGGGAGGGGCCGGTGGCCCGGTGCCGGGCGAGGCCGCGGCGCCGGGTCCCGCCGGCTCGTCCGTCACGGTGGCCCTGATGGCGCCACGAGTAACCGATTGGTCACAATGTGTGCTTCCGCGTGAGGAGGAGGCGGCGGGCGTGGCAGACCCGGGGAACACGCACGGCCCGAGTGACGAGGATCTGATCGACGCCGTCCGCCAGGGGGTCACCTCGGCGTACGGGGAGCTCTACATCAGGCACGTGGACGCGGCGCGCAACCTGTCCCGCCAGCTCGCCAGGACCCCGATC
>NZ_AGVX02000100.1:0-2500 GCF_000239155.1 Actinoalloteichus spitiensis RMV-1378 | reverse complement strand
TCTCCCCGAAATGCATTTAGGTGCAGCGTCGTGTGTTTCTCATCCGAGGTAGAGCACTGGATGGCCGATGGGCCCGACAAGGTTACTGACGTCAGCCAAACTCCGAATGCGGGTGTGTGAGAGCGCGGCAGTGAGACTGCGGGGGATAAGCTTCGTAGTCGAGAGGGAAACAGCCCAGAACGCCGGCTAAGGCCCCTAAGTGTGCGCTAAGTGGAAAAGGATGTGGGGTCGCCCAGACAACCAGGAGGTTGGCTTAGAAGCAGCCATCCTTGAAAGAGTGCGTAATAGCTCACTGGTCAAGTGGTCCTGCGCCGATAATGTAGCGGGGCTTAAGCGCACCGCCGAAGCCGTGTCATTCACATGTGTAGCTCCATCTGCTCCTTTCGGGGGGTGGGTGTAGGTGTGTGGATGGGTAGGGGAGCGTCCTGCACTGGGTGAAGCAGTCGCGTGAGCGGGTGTGGACGGTGTGGGAGTGAGAATGCAGGCATGAGTAGCGAAAGCAGAGTGAGAAACTCTGCCGCCGGATGACCAAGGGTTCCTGGGCCAGGTTATTCCGCCCAGGGTAAGTCGGGACCTAAGGCGAGGCCGACAGGCGTAGTCGATGGACAACGGGTTGATATTCCCGTACCCGTGTGGATGCGTCCCTGGCGAGGCTGGTGATACTAACCGCCCGTGGTGCTGTCCTGCTTTCGGGTGGGGTGGTGGCCATGCGCGGGAACTGATCTGGTAGTAGCCAAGTGATGGGGTGACGCAGGAGGGTAGCCCCGCCAGTGAGTGGTAGTACTGGTGTAAGCGTGTAGCCAGGAGAGGTAGGCAAATCCGCTTCTCTGTTAATGGTGAGACGTGATGCATAGCCGAATGAGGCGAAGTAGGGTGATCCCATGCTGCCGAGAAAAGCCTCTAGCGAGTGTCTACGCGGCCCGTACCCCAAACCGACACAGGTGGTCAGGTAGAGAATACCAAGGCGATCGGGTGAACTGTGGTTAAGGAACTCGGCAAAATGCCCCCGTAACTTCGGGAGAAGGGGGGCCGTGTGGCGTGAAGCCCTTCGCGGGCTAGCGTTGTGTGGCCGCAGAGACCAGGGAGAAGCGACTGTTTATTAAAAACACAGGTCCGTGCGAAGTCGTAAGACGATGTATACGGACTGACGCCTGCCCGGTGCTGGAACGTTAAGGGGACCGGTTAGTCCTTCGGGGCGAAGCTGAGAACTTAAGCGCCAGTAAACGGCGGTGGTAACTATAACCATCCTAAGGTAGCGAAATTCCTTGTCGGGTAAGTTCCGACCTGCACGAATGGCGTAACGACTTCTCCGCTGTCTCAACCACAGGCCCGGCGAAATTGCACTACGAGTAAAGATGCTCGTTACGCGCGGCAGGACGGAAAGACCCCGGGACCTTTACTATAGCTTGGTATTGGTGCTCGGTTCGGCTTGTGTAGGATAGGTGGGAGACTGGGAAGCGGTCACGCTAGTGGTCGTGGAGTCAATCTTGAAATACCACTCTGGTCGTACTGGGTGTCTAACCTCGGACCATGATCTGGTTCAGGGACAGTGCCTGGTGGGTAGTTTAACTGGGGCGGTTGCCTCCCAAAGGGTAACGGAGGCGCCCAAAGGTTCCCTCAGCCTGGTTGGCAATCAGGTGTTGAGTGTAAGTGCACAAGGGAGCTTGACTGTGAGACTGACGGGTCGAGCAGGGACGAAAGTCGGGACTAGTGATCCGGCACTGGCTGGTGGAAGCGGTGTCGCTCAACGGATAAAAGGTACCCCGGGGATAACAGGCTGATCTTGCCCAAGAGTCCATATCGACGGCATGGTTTGGCACCTCGATGTCGGCTCGTCGCATCCTGGGGCTGGAGTAGGTCCCAAGGGTTGGGCTGTTCGCCCATTAAAGCGGCACGCGAGCTGGGTTTAGAACGTCGTGAGACAGTTCGGTCCCTATCCGCCGCGCGCGTTGGAGACTTGTGGAAGGCTGTCCCTAGTACGAGAGGACCGGGACGGACGAACCTCTGGTGTGCCAGTTGTACCGCCAGGTGCATGGCTGGTTGGCTACGTTCGGAAGGGATAACCGCTGAAAGCATCTAAGCGGGAAGCCTGTTCCAAGATGAGGTCTCCCACCCACTTTGTTGGGGTAAGGCCCCCAGTAGACCACTGGGTTGATAGGCTGGAGATGGAAGCACGGTAACGTGTGGAGTTGACTGGTACTAATAGGCCGAGGGCTTGTCTACGAAGGTGTTACGCATCCACTGTGTGATTCTGGGAGTGCAACTGGCTCCCTGCCCTGGGGTTGGTTGGGGTGGGGTGTTGGTTAGAGTGTTTCGGTGGTGATAGCGAGAGGGAAACGCCCGGTCCCATTCCGAACCCGGAAGCTAAGCCTTTCAGCGCCGATGGTACTGCACCCGTGGGGGTGTGGGAGAGTAGGACGCCGCCGAACTTTCTTTCACCGGTGGGTGGAGGGGAATGTGGTTGAGCACCTGGTGGGTGCTCCCGGTTCTCCTCCACCCA
>NZ_AGVX02000101.1 GCF_000239155.1 Actinoalloteichus spitiensis RMV-1378 | reverse complement strand
GGCGGCCCGTCCGGGGCCGGTCCCGGGTCGTGGTGTCGGGGGCGGCTCCTCGCGTCGCCGCCGTCGGAACCAGGGGGTCATGTCCCCTCCCTGAGCTGTTGCCAGAGTAGGAAGTAGGCGCGGTGGACCACGTGGGCCACCCGGCTCTGCGCCGGAGTGGCTCCGAACGAGGCGAACGACCGCCACCAGCCGGCTCGTTCGAGCGCGTGGGCGGCGAGTTCCGTCCTGGGACGTCCGGCGAGCCCCAACCGTTCCCCGACGTCCGAGGTGCTCCCGACGCGGAGGATCTCCTCGGCGAGGTCGTCGGGCATCGTGACGGTCCCGCCGGCGACCAGGGTCAACGCCTCCAGGAGCCGCAGTTGGTGTGCTTCGGGCCGCGCCAGCAGCACCTCGATCGCGTCGTGGACGCGCTGGCGTTCGCCGGGGTCGCCGGAGGCGTGGGCGAGCGCCGTGACGGAGGCCAGCGCCGCCGCGGCCTTGATGCCGTCCGCTCTCGCCTGGAAGAGGGTGTGCAGCCGAGCACGCACGGCGGCGAGCCCGGAGGCGTCCAGGATCCGGCGGCGGAGGGCGCCGGCGGTGATCTCGGGATCCTCGGTGACGGCCAGCACTCCGCTGCGGACGCCGTACAGGTCGAGCCGCTCCAGAAGGCGCCGCCGGTCGGAGGCCGGCACCGCGCATTCCCAGTCGACGAACAGGTCGGCGGAGAGCAGCATCGTCTCCCTGGTCTCCTCGTCGAGCGCGGCCAGGTCCTTCAGGCACCGCGCGTCGGCCGAGGTGAAGCCGCCGGTCTCCGCGGTCTCGGCGAGCAGGCCGATGACGGGCAGCACGTCGGCGACCCGGGGGCGCAGCAGGGTGGCCTGGCGGGCGGCGACCAGACCGGCCGCCCGCCAGGTGGAGCCGTCCGACCCGGGGACCGAGTCCGGTTCCACCATGTCCGCCTTGTTGAGGACGGCGACGGCGTTGACCGGGCCTGCCTCCCGCCGGGCGGTGGCCGCGGTGAAGGCGGCCAGCGCGTGCTCGTCGTCGGCCTTGACGGTCTGGGTGAGGACGTAGAGCACGGCCTCCGCCCCGGCGACCGCGTCGCGGGACACCGGGTCCAGCTCGCCCGGCGGTTCCTGCCCCACGCCCAGCAGTTCCCGGGTGCGGCGGACCGAGGCCGAGTCGAGCGATCCCAGGCCGGGGGTGTCGATGACGGTCAGGTCGCGCAGGACGGCGTTGGTCAGGTAGGCCTCCAGGTGGGAGACCGCCGCGAGGTCGACGCCCAGGTCGGCGGGGATCATGCCGTGCTGGTCGAAGGGGAGCACCTGCTTCCGGCCGTCCCGGAAGACCACTTCGACCCGGTCGACGGTGCCGTACTGGAAGCGGGTCACCAGCCGGGTGCACTCGCCGACGTCCGTCGGCGCCACCCGGCGGCCGATCAGGGCGTTCACCAGCGTGGACTTGCCGGACTTGATCCGCCCCGCGACGGCGACCTGGAGCGGGGCGGACAGCCGGTGGAGCACCTGCCGGAAACCGGCCGCCGTGGCGGGGCCGACCTGGGGCTGGAGCCGGTCGCACAGGGTGGCCACCGCCGCCGAGAGCGGGCCGGGCCAGTGCCGCTGGTGTGGTCCGTGGACCAACCGTCACTCCTCGGGCTCGACGCGGGCATTCTCGACACAGATCGTGCCACGTCCGCCGGCGCCCGCGTGTCGTCCGCGTCAGGCGGGGGAGGGCGCCGGCAGTCCCCGGGCCGTCTCGGACAAGCCCTCGATGGTGGTGTGCAGCACCTCGGCGAGCAGGGCGGAGGGCAGCGGGCCCTCCGGACGCGCCAGCCAGGCCTGGAGCGAGACCGAGACGGCTCCGGCGAGCGCCATCGCCCACGCCTGCGGGCGCGGGTCGGTGTGGGGGTCGGTGCCGAGCCGTTCGGCGATCAGCACGGTCAGTTCCCGCATCCAGTTCGAGGAGACGACGTGCTGTGCGTACCGCACCTCGTCGACCTCGGCGAGGAGCTCGCACCGCAGCAGGTGCTGCGCCCGCTCCTCCTGCATCACCTCGTCGAGCTCGCCCAGCGCCCAGGCCAGGGAGCGCATCGGGTGCTCGTCGACGGGGCGTCGACTGATGCTCTCGCGCAGCATCCGGGCGGGCCAGGCCGGGTCGCCGAAGAGGACCGCCTCCTTGCTGGGGAAGTAGCGGAAGAAGGTGCGTGGCGCGATGTCCGCGGCGTCGGCGATCTGGGCGATCGTGGTGGCCTCGAAACCGTGTTCCCGGAACAGGCGGAGCGCGGCCGCCTCGATGCCGGCGCGGGTCCGTTGCGCCCTGCGCCGCCGCCGGTCGGGTGGTGCGGCGGGGTGGGGGGCCGGAACCTCGGTCATGGGGTCCAAGGGTCCCGGGGATGTCCGGTCGATGTCAACCATGCCAAAAGTCACGTGTGCCAACTGGCACGTGTGACATAACGTGGAGGGGTCGGCCTGGTCGAGGGAGGGCCGACTCCCCCCGTCGTAACGAGGAGTTGACGTGTCCCGTGTCCAGCCCGAGGCCCAGGTGCCGCCGGGACGACCCAGTCCGTCGATGACGGACGACGAGCGCGCGGCGGTCGCCGAGGGCATCGAGTTACCGGTCTACCGCGACAGGTGGAAGACCCTGCTGGTGCTGTGCCTGGCGCTGGCGACCGTCATGCTGGCCAACACCTCACTGGGAGTCGCGCTCCCCGTGCTCTCGGTGGACCTGGGCGCCACCACGAGCCAGCAGCAGTGGTTCAACAACGCCTTCACGCTGGTGTTCGCCGGGCTGCTCTTCACCGCCTCCGCGATGGCCGACCGGTACGGCCGGAAGGCGATGTTGCAGGCGGGCCTGGTGGTGTTCGGCCTCGGTTCCGCCTACGTGTGGCTGTTCACGGACTCCAGCACGGAGCTGATCGCGGCCCGTGCGGTGCTGGGCGTCGGCGCGGCGATGGTGATGCCCGTGACGCTCTCGATCCTGACCAGTGTCTTCCCCCGCCACCAGCGGACCAGGGCGGTGGCGGTGTGGGCGGCGGTCTCCGGGGCGGGCACCGCCCTCGGGCCGGTGATCTCCGGGGTGCTGCTCGAGTTCTACTCCTGGCAGTCGGTCTTCGTCATCAACATCCCCGTCGTCATCGTCGGCGTGGCCCTGGGCGTTCGGTTCGTCCCGGGTCACCGCCTGGTGGCGGCGGGTGCCGGTGAGGGCGGCCACGGTGGTATCGACCCGGGTGGGGCGGTGCTGTCGACCCTCGGTATCGGCACCGTGGTCTACGCCCTGATCCAGGCCGAGCACAACGGGTGGGCGTCGCCGACCACGCTGGGGCTGCTCGCGGCGGGCCTCGTCCTGGTCGCGGTCTTCGTCCTCTGGGAGCGGCGGGTGAAGGACCCGATGCTGGACATGACGCTGTTCCGGGACAAGGCGTTCTCCGCGTCGGCGCTGTCGCTCACGCTGGTGTTCTTCGCCCTGATCGGCGTGTTCTTCTCCCTCAGCCTGACCCTCCAGCTCGTGTTCGGGTACTCGCCGCTGATGGCCTCGGTGGCCATGCTGCCGGTCTCGGTGATGATGGTCCTGGTCTCGCCCCAGGTCGCTCGCGTCGTGGCCCGGTTCGGCCCGAGAACGACGGTGGTGAGCGGCATGGGTCTGGCTGCGCTCGGCATGGGGATCCTGGGCACCCTGACGGTCGACGCGGGCTACTGGCACCTGTTGTTCGGCCTGGCCACCGTCTCGCTGGGCATCGCGCTCACCATGCCGCCCGCCACCGACATGCTGATGTCGAAGGTGCCTCGGGAGCGGGCCGGGATGGGGTCGGCCACCAACGACGTGACCCGCGAGATCGGTGCCTCGCTCGGCATCGCGGTGCTCGGTTCGGTGCTCGGCAGCACCTACGGGAGCCGGCTGTCGGAGTCGCTGACCGGTTTCCCCGAGGACGTCCGGGAGACGGCGACCAACTCGCTGGTCGGTGGTCTCGGCGTCGCCCAGTCGCTGGGGGAGGAGGGCACGGGGCTGCTGCGCGAGGTCATGGAGTCGTGGATGGACGGCGTGCGGGTGGCCCACCTCGCGGCGACCGTGCTGATCCTCATCGCGGCCGTGGTGGCCTGGGCCTGGCTGCCCCGGGTGGCGGAGGACATGCGCCGGAACGTCGCCGCGGCGGGGTCCGGGGCCGAGGACGCGACCTCGTCGACCGCCGAGACCGCCGAGTCCGGCGGCGGCCAGCCCGAGGTCTCCGCCGTGGCGAACGGTCCGGGGGGAGCGGAGGACGGCCGTGCGCCGGCCGGGTCCGACGCCGGGGAGTAGGAGCTCCTGATCCGGGACGCCCGGCGGCCGCCGGGCGTCCC
>NZ_AGVX02000102.1 GCF_000239155.1 Actinoalloteichus spitiensis RMV-1378 | reverse complement strand
GGGGGTCAGGGTGTGCCGGGATGGCCGTCGTCGCCGTGGGTGGGCGGGCGCGGGGGTGCGGGCTGCCGTGGTGACCGGGGTGTCGCACGAGCGGGTGGTGGGGCGAGGATCAGGGCCGGGGCGGGGGTGGCGATGGCGTGGAGATCCTTGTCGGCCCGTCCACCCCCCGCTAGTCTCCCGTCGACACGGCTCGCGACGATCACCGCCGGGCTCCTCGCCACGGCGGCGGCACCGGTTCCCCCGGTCGTCGCCCCGTCGCTCGCGATCGGGACGGCCGCCCTCGGGCGGGCCGTCCCCGGCGCGTGGCGGGCGGGATGGGCGCGACGACGGGACTTCCACCGGGAATCGGGGTTCGGACATGTCGGTGTCAGGAGTGGCGGCGGCGCGGCTGGCTGGCGAGGCCCCGCGCTCCCTGCTGGCCGGGACCACCAATCCCGAGAGCGCCGTGTTCCTGGCGATCTGGGCGCACCACGACGGCGATCCCGACACCGCCCTCGCCGCCGCCCGGCGGGCCACCGAGCTCGACCCCGACCGCGAGTTCGCGCGCCTGTTGGCGCGCTACCTGGACACCGGGCACACGCGGGCTGACCACGTCTACGACACGCCAGCCGCGTTCCAGGCCTTCATCCGGGGCGGCGGCAACGTGCGCCTCTACTCGGCCACCCACGAGGCGCTCCGGCGACACCACCGGCGGTTCCCGGCCCCGACGGTGCTCGACGTGGGCGTCGGGGACGGGACGGCCCTGCTACCGGTCCTGGATGCCCGGCTGTCCCGGGTCGACGTGGTGGAGCCGTCGGGTGAGCTGCTCGCGCGCACGCGGGCGGGGCTCGCGGAGTCCGGCGTGCCCCACCGCGTGCGGCACGCCCGGATCGAGGACGTCCAGCGGGAGTGGGACGGCGAGAGGTGGAACGTCGTCCAGTCGACCTTCGCCTTCGACACCCTCCCTCCCGATCGCCGGTCCGGGGTGTTGGAGTGGATCCGGGACCGCTGCGACTCCCTCGTGCTGGTCGTCTTCGACGTCCCGGACACCACGCGGCCGTTCTCCCCCGAGTGGTTCCTCCCCGTGCTGGCCAAGGCCGAACAGGGCATCCGGGAGTACACCGAACACCGCGACCTGGTCGGACTGGGCTTCCTGGTGCCGGTGGTCCTCGGCTTCTTCGACGCGGGGAACGCCAGGGCCAACTACGAACAGTCGGTGTCGAGCTGGGAGGCCGAGCTCCGGAACGCCGGTTTCGGCACGGTCTCCTCCCACCACCTGTGCGACTACTGGTGGCAGCCGGCCCACCTGGTCGAGGCGGCCCGCTGACCGCCGCCGCGGGTCAGGGAGCCACCCGTTCGACGCTCCAGCCGTCGGCGTCGTGCACGTAGCGGAGCCGGTCGTGCAGCCGGTCCGGGCGCCCCTGCCAGAACTCGACCGCCTCGGGGCGGATCCGCCATCCTCCCCAGTGCGGTGGCATCGGGACGCGCTCGACGTCGGCGAAACGGCGTTCGATCGCGACGAGGGCGGCGTCCAGGCTCCCCTTGGACACGACACGGGACTGCGGCGAGGCCCACGCCCCCAGTTGCGACCCCCTCGGCCGCTGCGCCCAGTACTCGGCGGACTCGGCGGCGCTCACCCGTTCGACGGTTCCCCGGACCGTGGCCTGCCTCTGCAGCGCGATCCAGGGGAAGGTCGCCGACGCGTACCTCGTCGCCTGGAGGTCGTGGCTCTTGCTGGAGGTGAAGTTCGTGTAGAAGGTCAGCCCCCGCTCGTCGAGCCCCTTCGCGAGCACCGTGCGGGACGAGGGACGGCCGCTCGGGTCGGCGGTGGCCAACACCATCGCGTTGGGTTCGGGAACCCCGGCCGCCTCCGCCTCCGCCAGCCAGATCCCCAGCTGTTCGTGCCAGCTCTCCGCGAGCGACCCCTCGTCGAGGGACCCCGCCTCGTAGGACACCCGCATGGCAGGCAGCACAACATCAACCTCGGACATCGATCACGCTCCCGAATAGGCGGCCGGCGACACCGTGGACGAGGACGGTATTTCCCGGAAACCCCGCACTGAAAAGCACCCTTTCCCGTGAGGATAACCACACCGTGCGTGATGGGTCGATCACGAACGCCCGCTCTGACCAGCGCAATCGATCACGGGAACGATCCAGTCCACTCGATTGGCCGAATTCGCTCGACGGACGGGGCCCGCGACCCGACCGACATGGGGTGGAAACCGGACGAACGACCAGAAGTCCACCACGACCGCGCCCGAACGCCCCGACCCTGGAACACGGGCCGTCCCGCGCACCTGCCAGACTTGCTCCCGCCAGGTGATCCGGCCAGGCGCCGGAACGGAAGAACTCACGCTCCGACCGGAGGAGCCCCCATGACGCAGACGGTCGACCCCACCACCCTGGTCCTGCCCGACGACCTCCGACCCTCCGACGGCCGTTTCGGCTGCGGGCCGTCGAAGGTGCGCCCGGAGCAGCTGCGCAGGCTGGCGAGCGAGGGTTCCGCCCTCATGGGCACCTCCCACCGGCAGAAGCCCGTCAAGTCCCTGGTCGGCAGGGTCCGCACCGGGCTGCGCGCGCTGTTCTCCCTGCCCGAGGGCTACGAGGTCGTGCTCGGCAACGGTGGTACGACGGCGTTCTGGGACGCGGCGGCCTTCGGCCTGGTGCGGGAGCGGGCGCTGCACCTGGCCTTCGGCGAGTTCTCCAGCAAGTTCGCCAAGGTGACCAACGGGGCCCCGTTCCTCGGCGAGTCCGTCGTGGTCCACGCGGAGCCCGGTACCGCCCCCGCGCCGACGGCCACCCCGGACGTGGACGTGCTGGCCTGGGCGCACAACGAGACCTCCACCGGAGTGGCGGTCCCGGTGAGCCGCCCGGAGGGTTCGGACCACGCGCTGGTCGCCGTCGACGCGACGAGCGGTGCCGGCGGTCTGCCGGTGCGCGCCGAGGACTTCGACGTCTACTACTTCGCCCCGCAGAAGTGCTTCGCCTCCGACGGCGGGCTGTGGATCGCGTTGGCCAGCCCGGCGGCGGTGGCTCGGATCGAGGAGATCGGCGCGGGCGACCGCTGGGTCCCCGAGTTCCTGTCCCTGCCCACGGCGCTGGACAACTCGCGCAAGGACCAGACCTACAACACCCCGGCCGTCGCGACCCTCTTCCTCCTGGCTGACCAGATCGAGTGGATTCTCGACAACGGCGGCCTCGACTGGGCGACCGCGCGCACTGCGGACTCGGCGACGAGGTTGTACGGGTGGGCCGAGGCCTCGCCCTACGCGACGCCGTTCGTCACCGACCCCGCCCACCGGTCCCAGGTGGTGGGGACGATCGACTTCGACGAGTCCGTCGACGCGGCGTCGGTCGCGAAGGCCCTGCGCGCCAACGGCATCGTGGACACCGAGCCGTACCGGAAGCTCGGCCGCAACCAGCTGCGGGTCGGCATGTTCCCGTCGGTGGAACCGGATGACGTGACCACCCTCACCCAGGCCGTCGACTGGGTCGTCGAAAGACTGGGCTGAATGGGGCGTTGAGTAGTTTTCCGCTAGCGCCCTCTCCCCGAAGAGTGCAAGATCTAAGGCATAGCAAGCTGCCGTGTGGGTGAAAAATTGGCACAGTAGGGCTACACCGCCGGGGCTCGGTTCGTGCTAGGGACCGGCGCGCCTGCCCGGGTAGATCACTGCGTCAACCTACCGTCGGTCTGATGAGGTGGAGTCAGCGGGGAGGTAGTGATGCGAGCGCTGCGAGTCGTCGGGCTTGATGACGACGGCAAGACCGTCATCTGTGAAGACCCGGCTCGTGGCGAGCGCTTCGCGTTGCCGGTGGACGCGCGGCTGCTCGCCGCCGCCCGAGGCGACGTGACCAGGCTGGGCCAGGTCCAGGCCGAGATGGACAACCAGATGCGGCCGCGCGAGATCCAGGCGCGCATCCGGGCCGGGGCGACGGTCGAACAGGTGTCCGAGGCGGCGGGTATCCCGTGCCACCGTGTCGAGCGGTTCGCGTACCCGGTGCTGCTCGAACGGTCGCAGACGGCCGAGCGCGCCCAGCGCGCCCACCCCATGCGGGAGGACGGGCCGGACGTCCAGACCCTCGGGGAGGTGGTGTCCCACTCGTTCGGGCTGCGTGGTCAGGACTACACGGACGCGAACTGGGACTCCTGGCGGGGCGAGGACGGCAAGTGGGTCGTCCAGCTGCACTGGCGGGCCGGCCGGTCCGACAACCGGGCGCACTGGATCTTCCACCCGGGCGCCCACGGTGGGACGGTGACCGCGCTGGACGAACACGCCGCCGACCTGCTCGACCCGTCGCCGAGCCGGCAACTGCGCACGGTGCGGCCGGTCACGCGACTCGCGAGGCAGGCGTTGGAGGCCCCCGACGGGGTGGACACGGCCCTCGCCGAGGTGGGCGTGGAGGTGCGGACGGCGGACCAGCCGTCCGACACGGACGCGCCGCTGCCCGTGGTCACCGAGGGTGTCGAGGCGCCCGAGCTGGGCGACGGGGCGGACCACGAGGCGGAGGAGTCGGTTCCGGCGGAGGTGGGCACCGGCCGAGCAGGCACCCGACGGGTGAAGAAGAGCCATCCCATCGTCCCGTCCTGGGAGGACGTCTTACTCGGGGTCAGGTCCCAGCGGGGTTGACCCGATGAGGAAGCCGGTCGGCGCGCGGGAGCCGACCGGCTTCGTCGTGTTCGGGGTGGGCCACGAGCGCCCGGGACGCCCGGGCGGCCCGCACCACTCCTCCCGCCGGGGTCAGGGCGTCGCGGGCCAGGTGTCGTCGAGCAGCGTCAACGGCCACCCCTGGTCCTCGCACCACTCCTCCGCCTCCTCCCGGCTGATCTCCACCACCGTGGACGGCAGCGTCGAGCCCAGTGCCGCCCAGCCGTCCGGGGCGAGCACGTACCCCTGACCGCTCACCACGCCGAGCAACCGGCCCGCGGGGAACGCCATCGTCGGCGAGGTGCGCAGGTAGGTGACCTCTCGTGGGTGCGCCATCCTGGTAGTGACGCACGGATCGGGCTTGACCTCAACCGCACTCGAGCGGCCACGGTCGGGCCGTGCACCCGACGAAAAACCAGTCGCCGTGGCGGGAGGCCCGTCGTACCGTCGATTCCGCCATGGACACCGACACCGAGGCCACGTCCCCAGCGCCCACGTCAGCGACCGCCCGTCCCGACCTTCCCGACGACCACCAGCCGGACCGCGCCGGTCGGCCGCGGCGCGGGGAGGCGGCTCCCCGCCGGTCCGCGACGAGAGCACTGGCGCGGCTCTCCCCGTACGCGGGAGCCGTCCGCACGCCGCTGCTCGTCAGCACGTCGCTCGCACTGCTGGCGGTACTCGCGGGCCTCGCGATGCCGTTGGCCATCGGCGCGGCGATCGACGGGCCCGTGACGGAGCGGGACCTGGCCGGCCTGATGTGGATGGCGGGGCTGGTGCTCCTGTTGGGCCTCGTGGAGTCCGGGTTGCACCTGGCACGTCGGCGGGTCATGTCCGGGCCGACGACGGCGGTGGAGGCCCGGATGCGGCAGGACCTGTTCCACCACCTCCAGCGACTCCCGGTCTCCTTCCACGACCGGTGGCCTTCCGGCCAGCTGCTCTCCCGCGCCGTCAACGACCTGTCGACGATCCGCCGCTTCTTCGCCTTCACCAGCGTCTTCATCGTGGTGAACGCGATCACGATCCTGGTGGGGCTGGCGATCCTGTTCTCGATCTCCCCCGTGTTCGCGCTGGTCATGGTGGTGATCGGGATCCCCACCGCGCTGATCACCCTGCGGATCGAGCTCCGGTACAACGCGGAGTCCCGGCTCTCCCAGGACCAGCAGGGCGACCTGGCCACGACCTTCGAGGAGTCCGTCCTCGGTGTGCGGGTGCTCAAGTCGCTGGGTCGGGGACGGCACCTCGCGCGCCACTTCACCGCGCAGGCCCGAGAGCTGCGGGGGACGGAGCTGCGGAAGATCCACCTGCTCGGCTCGGCGTGGTTGTGGATCATGGTGCTGCCGGAGCTCGGCGTGGCCGCCATGATCGCCTACGGGGGCTACGGGGTCGCCACGGGGACGATGACGGTCGGCTCGCTCGTGGCCGCGATCACCATCCTCGCGTACCTGCGGTTCCCGATCGACTCGATGGGCTGGCTCTTCAGCGAGGCCAACGAGGCCGCCACGGCCAGTGACCGGTACTGGGAGGTGCGCGACAGCCCCCGGGAGCTCGCGGACCCGGCCGAGCCCGCCGAACTGCCGCGCCCGGTCCGGGGTGAGCTCCGCTTCGAGGACGTCCGCTTCCACTACTCCGCCGCCGGCGGCGCGGACGAGCGGGCCGGCGGCGCGGAGGTGCTGCGCGGTGTGGACCTCACCCTCGTGCCGGGGGAGACGATGGCACTGGTCGGCGCCACCGGGTGCGGCAAGACGACGCTGACCGCACTGGCCTCCCGGCTGGCCGACCCCACTGGCGGGCGGGTCACCCTCGATGGCGTCGACCTTCGCGACCTGCGGTTGGCGGACCTGCGGACCGCCGTGACCACGGCGTTCGAGGATCCCGTGCTGTTCTCGGCGAGCGTCCGGGAGAACGTGCGGCTCGGTGCCCCGGACGCGACCGAGGAGGAGGTCGTGGCCGCGCTGCGCGTGGCCCATGCGCTCGACTTCGTCTCGGCGCTGCCCTGGGGGCTGGACACCAGGATCGGCGAGCAGGGGCTCTCGCTGTCCGGGGGCCAGCGTCAACGCCTGGCCCTGGCCAGGGCCGTGGTCGGACGTCCGGCGGTGCTGGTGCTCGACGACCCGTTGTCCGCGCTCGACGTGCACACCGAGGCCGAGGTGGAGGCCGCGTTGCGGCGGGTGCTCACGGGGGTGACCGCCTTGCTGGTGGCGCACCGCCCGAGCACGGTGCGGTTGGCCGACCGCGTGGCGCTGCTGGAGGACGGCCGGGTCACGGCGGTCGGCACCCACCACGAACTGCTGGCCAGCGAACCCGGCTACCGGGCGCTGTTGGCCACACCCGACGACGAGGACGGCGGCGACGAGGTCGCTGGGCCGGCGGGGAACGAGGTGCCATCCCGATGAACGACCCGGCTGACACGGCTGCCCCGGACGCGCGGCGCGCTGCCGCTCCCCCGCCGGTACCCCGCGCCGAGGGGGCGGACCCGCCCGCTCCGGCCGCCACCCGACCTGGGGCTGGCACGAGCGGCCGGGACGACGACTGGCGTGGCGTCGCGGTCGAGGACGTCGAGGACCCGGCTGGCCAGGCGAGCCTGCGGTTGGAACGCCGCTCCCGGCGCCTGCTCGGCGAGCTCCTCCGCCCCCGCCGGGGCGCGGTGGCCCTCGCGCTGCTGCTGACCGTGCTCCAGAACGCGTCCTACCTGGCCGGCCCGCTGTTGGTGGCCGGCGCCATCGACGTGGGGCTGCCGGCAGCCCTGGACGGCAGGCCGGAACCACTGCTCTGGTTCGTCCTGGGCTACGCCGGGGCGGCGATCGCCTCGGCCGTGCTGCAGTTCGCCTTCATCACCCTCTCCGGTCGGCTCGGCCAGGACGTGCTGCTGGAGCTGCGGCAGCGGCTGTTCCGGCACGCGCAACGCCTGTCGGTGTCGTTCCACGACGGGTACACGTCGGGCCGGATGATCTCCCGGATGACCTCCGACATGGAGTCGCTGGACCGGCTGCTCGCCGAGGGCCTGGACGGGCTGTTCACCTCACTGCTCAGCATGATCGGCATCGCGGCCCTGTTGCTGTGGATGGACGCGCCGCTGGCGTTGATCATGTTGGCCGCGCTCGTGCCGCTCGTGCTGGTCGCCGGCTGGTTCCGGTCGCGGTCCCGCAGCGCCTACCGCCGGACCCGCTCCTCGATGGCCAACGTCATCACCCACCTCGTGGAGACGATGAACGGGGTCCGGGCCGTGCAGGCGTACCGCCGGGAACAGCGGAACGACGAGATCATGGGCGAGGCGTGCGGGGAGTTCCGCCGGGCCAACAAGCGGGCGCTGGACGTGCTGGCGGTCTTCGTCGGGGCGACGCGGAGCCTGGGGAACCTGAACCTGGTCGTCGTGCTCGCCGTGGGCGGCTGGTGGGTGGCCGAGGGCCGCCTCGACCTGGGGGTCCTCACCGCCTTCCTGCTGTACCTGCGGCGGTTCTACGAGCCGTTGGACCGGCTGGCGATGGTGCTCGACTCCTACACCGGGGCGGCGGCCGCGTTGGAGAAGATCTCGGGCGTCCTGGCGGAGCCCCTCCGCGTCGCCGAGCCGTCCGATCCGGTCCGGTTGGTGTCCCCTCGCGGTGACGTGCGGTTCGAGGGCGTCGAGTTCCGGTACGGCGAGGACCGCCCGCCGGTGCTGCCCCGGCTCGACCTCACCCTTCCCGCCGGTCAGACGGTGGCGTTGGTGGGTGCGACCGGGGCGGGCAAGTCCACCCTGGCGAAGCTGCTGGCGCGCTTCTACGACCCCACCGCCGGGCGGGTGACCCTGGACGGCGCTGACCTGCGGGATCTCTCCGACGAGGACCTGCGGGCGGCGGTGTCGATGGTGACCCAGGAGTCGTTCCTGTTCTCCGGTTCGATCGCCGACAACATCCGGCTGGGGCGTCCGGGCGCCACCGACGAGGAGGTGGTCGCGGCGGCGCGGGCCGTCGGGGCCCACTCCTTCGTGGTCTCGCTGCCGGAGGGGTACCGGACCGAGGTGCACAAGCGCGGCGGGCGGCTCTCCGCCGGGCAACGGCAGCTGATCGCCTTCGCGAGGGCGTTCCTGGCCGCACCCGCCGTGCTGGTCCTCGACGAAGCCACCTCCAGCCTCGACCTGCCGGCGGAACGGGCCGTTCAGGCGGCGCTGGAGACCGTCCTGCGGGGCCGGACGGCGGTGATCATCGCGCACCGGTTGTCCACGGTGCTGATCGCCGACCGGGTCCTGGTCATGGACGGTGGCCGCCTCGTCGAGGACGGGCCCCCGGCCGAGCTGATCGGATCGGGGCACGGCCGGTTCCACGCCCTCCACGAGGCCTGGCGCGACTCGCTGGTCTGAGTGGTCAGTGCCCACCCCAGCGGTGACCACCCCGCGACGGATCGGTGATGATCCAACATACTGGACACCGAACTTCGTTGAGGGACGACAACGGCGCGGGGTGGCCGAGGGTGGCGCGGGTGGAGCTTCGGGCGCAGGGTGGGCGACCGGTGGTGCGGCGGGTCAGTGACGGAACCCTCGTCGAGATCGAGGGCGGGCGGGACCGGCTGCCGCCCGACCTGGCCGCGTCCCTCCGGGAGTGGGCCGAGGTGGTCGAGGCGGTGTGCGCCCACGAGGAACCGGGGAACCGCGCCCTCGTCTCGGAACGGGGGCGCCGGCTGGCCCACCGGCTCGCCAGGGCGACCAGGTCGCGGGTGCGGTACGTCGATCCGCTGGTCGACCGCGTCGTCCTGGTCTCGGCCCCGGCGGGCACCTTCGCGCCAACGCTGGCGGAACCCGTCCCCTGGGCGACCGGGCTGACCGCCAGCACCCTCACCGGGGGGCCGGTCGCGGTCGGCCTGTCCTGGCTCTTCCTCGACCTGCTCACCGACAACCCGTTCGCCCTCCTGGTCGCGAACCTCGTCGTGGTGGGCGGGCTGGCCCCGGCCGTCCTGCTGCTGTCGCGGCGCGCGGTGTGGCGCTGGGTCGCCTACGGTGTGGCCGGCGGGGTGCTGGTCAGCTGGTTCATCCTGGTGGTCAGCCTGTTGGGACCGCGCTGATCCGCCGGGGCTGGCTGGCTCAGGCGGTCGGGGCGAGGGCGTGGAAGGCGATGGCGGCCGCGGTCGCCACGTTCAGCGAGTCCACACCGCCGGACATCGGGATGCGGACCCGCAGGTCAGCCGCGTTCATCGCCTCCTCGGTCAGGCCCGGCCCCTCGGAACCGAGCAGCACGGCGACGCGCCGTCCCGCCAGACCGGCGCCAGCCAGGGGTACGGCCGTCGCGTCGGGTGTCAACGCCACGACCTGGTACCCGGCGCGGCGGAGCGCGTCGAGACCGTCCGGCCAGGGACGCAGGGGCGCGAAGGGCACCCGGAGCACGTGCCCCATCGAGACGCGGACGCTGCGGCGGTACAGCGGGTCGGAGCAGTTGGCGCCCAGCAGCACGCCGTCGACGCCGAGCGCGGCGGCGTTCCGGAAGATCGCGCCGAGGTTCTCGTGGTCGCCGACGCCTTCGAGCACGGCGAGGGTGCGGGCACGAGCCGCCAGGTCCGCCGCGTCGGGCATCGGCGCCCGGTCCGCGACGGCCAGCACCCCCCGGTTCAGGTGGAACCCGACGACCTCCGCCATGACCTCGGCCGGGGCGACGTACACCGGAACGTCGAGCCCGGCGAGGTCCGGGGCGAGTTCCTCCACCCGCCTCGCCACCCCGAGCAGCGCACGGGGTGGGTAGGCGGAGGCCAGGAGCCGGCGCACCACCACCACGCCCTCGGCGATCACCAGTCCCCGTCCCCCTGGCCGGTCGGGCCGCCGGTCCGCGGTCGTGAGGTCGCGGAAGTCGTCCACCAGGGGGCTCCCCGGATCGGTCACCTCAGTCACTCGTGCCACGGCCCGAGTCTCGCACCACGGGGATTCCGAACCGGCCGGGCGGGTAACCCCTGCTGCGTGGTCCCCCCACGACGACGTGCGCGCTGCGTGATGGTCCGGTGACGGGGAGCACCGCTTTGGCCGCTAGCGAGCGGGTTACGGCTGTGTCACGGTGAGCGTCCGCTCGAGAGCCACCATGGGAGGCGACATGGGACAGGACTTGGGGGCGCGGTCGTTCAGCCGGGAGGACCGGCAGCGCTTTCGTGACAAGGTGCAGCGGTGCCTGGAAGCGCTTGCCAGGATGCTCGCACAGGACAGGTTCGCGCAGGACAGGCAGCGCATGGGCCTGGAGATCGAGTTAAACCTGGTGGACCAGCACTTCCGCCCGGCCATGGCGAACGCGGAGGTGTTGGACAGGATCGCCGACCCTGCCTTCCAGACCGAGCTGGGGCAGTACAACATCGAGATCAACGTCCGGCCGCGCCCACTCGCCGGGGACGAGGCGGTGGAGCTGGAGGAGGAGCTCCGCCAGGCGCTGGGCGATGCCGAGGCCCGGGCGGTCGACACCGGGGCGAGACTCGCGGCGATCGGCATCCTCCCGACACTGCGCACCGAGCACTTCGACCCGCACTGGCTGTCCGTCGGCTCGCGGTTCGACCTGCTGAACAAGGAGATCTTCTCGTCCCGGGGCGAGGAGATCCTGTTGCACCTGAAGGGGTCGCCACTGCCCGGGCGTGACTCCGAGACGCTGCGGAGCTACGCGGACTCCATCCTTCCCGAGTCGGCGTGCACCTCCGTCCAACTGCATCTCCAGGTGCGGCCGGAGGACTTCGCCGACCACTGGAACGCCGCCCAGTGCCTGTCGGGCGTGCAGGTCGCGATCGCGGCGAACTCCCCGTTCCTCCTGGGCAAGGCCCTTTGGCACGAGACCCGGATCCCCCTGTTCCAGCAGGCGACCGACACCCGGCCCGACGAGCTCAAGAACCAGGGGGTGCGTCCCCGGGTGTGGTTCGGCGAGCGGTGGATCAACTCGATCTTCGACCTGTTCGAGGAGAACGCCCGCTACTTCCCCGGCCTGCTGCCCGAGACCGACGAGGAGGACCCGCTGGAGGCGCTGAACATCGGCAGGACGCCCAAGCTCGCGGAACTCCGGTTGCACAACGGGACGGTGTGGCGGTGGAACCGGCCCGTCTACGACGTCGTCGACGGCCAGCCGCACCTGCGGGTGGAGAACCGCGTGCTGCCGGCCGGGCCCACGGTGGCGGACATCATGGCCAACGCCGCGTTCTTCTACGGTGCGCAGCGGGCGCTGGTGGACCAGGAACGGCCGCTGTGGAGCCAGATGTCGTTCCACGCGGCGGAGGAGAACCTGTACGCGGGCGCGAGGAACGGCATGGACGCCCAGCTGTACTGGCCGGGCGTGGGCTGGACCCCACCGCACGAGCTCGTGCTGCGGAAGCTGTTGCCGATGGCCCACGAGGGCCTGTCGCGGCTGGGCGTGTCGGGGGCCGTGAGCGACCGTTACCTGGGGATCATCGAGCAGCGCTGCCTCACCCGGCAGACCGGCGCGAACTGGCAACGGCAGACCGTCAGCGCCTGGGAGGACGCCGGTTACGGGCGGCAGGAGGCGCTGACGCGCATGCTCGAGGAGTACCTGGAGCACATGCGGGAGGGCAAGCCGGTGCACGCCTGGCCGGTGCGGAACCACTGACCGCCGTGCGGCGCCACCGGCGGGTGTCGGCCCCGCCCACCGGTGGCGAGCGGGGCCGACCCGTTCCCGAACTGACTACCGCTCCCACCACGAAGCGGATGTTGGTTAGGCTAACCTACCCAATCCGGGCTGCCAAGCCCAACCCACGTCCCGCCGGTCCTCAGCGTCCGGCGCGTTCGGAGCGTGTCGAGCGCTCGGAGCCGGACGTGGTCGCCACCGCCTCCGGCGACTCGCGCCTGCGCACCCGTGCCATCAGACCCGCGGCGGTGAGCGAGGCCAGGAACGCGATCGCCCCGCCGGCGATCAGCGGAGAGGGCACGCTGATGTGCTCGGCCATCCAGCCGGAGAGGCTGCTGCCCAACGGCATCCCCCCCAGCAGCACCAGCATGTAGAGGCCCATCACCCGCCCCCGCATGTGCGGTTCCACCGTGAGCTGCACGGTGGCGTTCGCGGTCAGGCTGAACGTCATGAAGGCGATGCCCGTGGGCACCAGCACGGCCCCGAACAGCCCCATCGTGGGCATCAGGCCGAGCAGCACGACCAGGCAGCCGAACACCATGCCCGCGACGAGCAGCAGGCGGAGGCTGGGACTGCCGTCCCTGCTGCGGCGCGCCGCCAACGCCGCGCCGGTCAGGGTTCCGACGGCGAGCACGGTGGAGAGCAGACCAAGCCCCTGGGGGCCGGCCTCGAAGAAGTTGTTGGCCATCACCGGCAAGGTGGTGTTGATGTTCATGCCGAAGGTGCTGACCAGGAAGACGAGGCCCATCAGGACGGTGAGGTCGGGTCTCCCCCGCACGTAGCGCAGCCCCTCCCGCAGTTGCCCTCGCGCACGGGGCACCGGGTCGGAGCGGAACAGCCTGTCCGGGTCCATCAGGACCAGCCCGAGGACCACGGCGACGACGCTCACGGAGTTGACGACGAACAACCACCCGGTGCCGATCCAGGCGATGGCGTACCCGGCGATGCCCGGGCCGACGATGCGGGCCATGTTGAAGGTCATCGAGTTCAGCGCGACCGCGTTCGCGACCTGGTCCCGGCCGACCATCTCCATGACGAAGGACTGGCGGGCGGGGGTCTCGAACGCGGTGAAACAGCCCAGGACCAGGCAGAGCACGTACACGTGCCAGAGTTCGACCACTCCGCCGAGCACCAGGACCCCGAGCACCAGCGCGCAGGCGCCGATCCCGGTCTGAAGGACGATCAGCATCTTGCGCTTGTCGAGCCGGTCCGCGAGGACACCCGCCCACAGGGTGAGCCCGAGAGTGGGGATGAACTGGAGCGCGATGGCGATGCCGAGCGCGACGGGGCTGTCACCGGAGAGTTTGAGCACCAGCCAGTCCTGCGCGATGCGCTGCATCCAGGTACCGACCAGCGAGATGATCTGCCCCGAGGCGTACAGCCGGTAGTTCCGCACCCGCAACGAGGCGAACATCCCCCCGCGCGCGGGCTCGTGGTCCCGTGGTTCCTGGAACTCCTGGGTCGCGGCGAAGTCCGGCACGGGCTCAGCCTGGCCCGAGCTACTCGGTTCCCGCTGGAGCGGGCCTCGGGTGGGCTGCTGGTCAGCCGTGTCCCGGGCGTCGCCTCCTCCGCCCGATGCGTACCCCGGCATCGGCTACGCCACGTCCCCTCTCCACGACCAGCTGGTTCCTCGCGTGCCCCGCCTCACGAGCCGGCGACCCGGTCGATGATCTCGGCGGCCCGGCGCAGCACTTCTCGTTCCGACTCGTCCAGTTCGGCGAGCCGGCGTTCCAGCCAGCGCTCACGCGCGGTGACCTCGGCGGCGATGTAGGCCCGCCCGGCCTCGGACAGTTCGACGATGGCCTGTCGGCCGTCGGTGGGGTGCGGGCGCCTCGTCGCGTAGCCGGCCTCCTCCAGGGCGGCGATCACCCTCGTCATGGACGGCGGCTGCACCCCCTCCTTGGCCGCCAGCTCACCCGGCGTGAGCGGGCCGCACTTGTAGAGGCAGGACAGCGCGGACAGCTGGGTCAGGGTCGCCGACGCGTCGGCGCGCTGGGCGCGCAACCGCCGGTTCAGACGCACCACCGCGACGCGAAGCCTGCTCGCCAGCCCGGGGTCCAGGTAATCGGACACGTCGTTAGCATACCTCACTAACTCTCCGTGTCCCCGCGTTCCGACCGGAGCCGAGGTGCTCCCGCCGAGCATGCCCCACCGCCCGGCGCCGGGCCCCGGTGACCGCGCTCAGGGGTGACCAGGATCGGGGTCCCCCGTCGAGGGCGACCCTCGCGCCCCGCCCGAACAGGGATGCCACCGGCGCCGCCAGTTCACGCGGGAGCCGCGCGGTCCGGATCGCGCGGCCAGCACCCGTCACCGTCGCGGCCGTCCCGGTCGAGGCCGGTTCGGGCCGGTCGGCCGTCCAGGACCACTCCCGTCCCCAGCCCGGGACGACGAGCGCCGGCCGGGCTCGGCCGACATCGCGAGCACCGGGTCGGCTGGCGCGGTGGTGCGGCCCCGCCCGGTCGCGGCGGGTCCTCATCCCTCTGCCCGCTCCGGCGGGAGGCCGTCCAGCGACCACCGCGCCCTCGGCAGCAGCTCCCGCACCCGGCGGCGGAAGGTGCCCAACGCCAGTTGCGCGGACACCCGCTGCTTCCCGGTGGTGCGGGTGGCCCCGGGAGGCGTGGCGAGCAGGGGCCCGACGACCCTGGTCAGGGCGCCCATCGCCGTCGCCTCCCACGCGGTGCGCAACCGCTCGACGTCGCCGGGTTCGGCGATACCGGCGTCCGTGCTCAGCTTCACCAGGAAGCGGCGGACCTGGGTGTCCAGCGCCGCCAACACGCTGTCCCCGACCGCCTCACCACCGTTCCAGGTCGGGGAGTCCGTTCCGGTGCCGGAGAGCAGGCGCTCGGAGAGCCGGTTCGCGGCCCTGGCCAGCTCCTCGGCCTGCTGGCACACCTCGGCGACGGCTGCGCGCAGCCGCGCCTCCTCCGAGCGGAGAACCCGGACGGGCACGGAGACGGTGTCGGCGAGGACGTCGTCCACCGTGCCCGACTTGGAGCCGTAGACGACTCCCGAACCAGCGAGCCGGAGCGGGTAGTCGTCGGGCACCCCCTCCTCGCCGACGAGCCCACCGAGCACGTCGAGCACGCGGGGCGGGCACGAGGGTTCACCACCCGAGGCGGGGGTGAGCGCCAACACGGACGGCAGGCCACGCCACCCGAGCCGACCGGGGACGTGCCGCCGGGGGCGCCACGAGGGCTCGTCCCCCTCCGTCCCCCGGCCCGCCGCCCACACCGTGTGCGGCTCGAACTCCGGCACGCCACCGGCGAGGCGGTCCCCGGCGGTGACGACGGCGTGCCGCACCCGCACCGGCTGCCCCTGGCCGCCCACCGGGAGGAGGAGCACTCGCCGGGAGAGCCAGGTCAGCAGGTCCAGTGGACCGGCGGCCGGACGGGCCACCCACCGCGCGCACGTCGGCGGCCGGCGCCACTGGGGGCGGTCGCCAGGGGCCAGCGGCCCGATCGGGAGGTTGAACAGCAGCGTGTCGAACAGCGTGGTGCCCAGCGGCACCACCGGCCCCAGGCCCCCGAGGGAACCGGCCGGGTTGCCCGTGGTCTTCCCCGCGACCAGGTGGGGATCGCCGAGCGCGCCGGTCTTGATGCCGGCCGAGTCCCAGCAGTGGACGTGCAACAGCCACCAGGCCGCCTCGGCGGGACGCAGGCCAGGGGCGGGGCTGGGCGCGGGCGGCCCCGTGCCGTCCCGGCGGCGCGGGGAGGTCGAGAGCACGTGCCTGGTCCTGCTGCTCGGGGTGCGCAGCCCGGCGGCCTGCGCGAAGGGCGCGGTCGGGTGGAAGAGGTCGAAGCGGTGGCGCCACTCCGCCAGGTACCCGCCGATCCGGTCGCGCTGTTCCCCGTCGAACCGCCGAGCGCGGAACGTCCGGAGCCACCTCTCCCTGGTCATCGGGCCGAGCGCGTCGAGCACGACGGGCACCAGCACCTGGCGCAGCAGCGTGGGTGTCAACGTGGGCTGACCACCGGCGAGGTCCCCGAACTCGTGGGCGTCCAGCAGGGCGTCCGCGAGGGACACCTCCCCCACCGCGCTACCGCAGACGAGCGGCAGCCAGGGTTCGTCGATCAGGTCGAAGGTGGTCATGCGGATCTCCAACGGGAGTCGAGGCGCGTGGGGACGAGGGCGGCGCGGGCTCCGGGCGCCGCCGTGGCCGACCTCGAGGAGGTGGCCGGACGGGGCGGTGCCCGGGCGCCGACGGGGGTTCCGCCGGGGAGGGTCTCGGAGCCCCGCCGGGAGCGCCGGCGGCCACGCGTTTTTCGGAACGAGTTCCCCACACCCACCCGACCGAGCTGAACCGCACCCACTCCGGTGGCGTGCGCACGACGGCCTGGCGGAAGAAGTGGAATTCGGGCCCCTCCAACAAAGGAGGACCCTTTCCCCGAACAATTACCCGGGCTCGTGAGCGGGAGAGGACGAGGCCCGATTCCCGGGGAACACAGCCGAGGCGCGACCCGCCCCCACCGGTCACCGGAAGGGCGCGGGACACTGCCCACTACCCGCGAACACGCCGGTCAGGGCCGTGCCATCCATCCAGTTTCCCGACCGGGCACGCCCGGACCGGGCAGCGAGGCGACAGGAGGTGAATCCGATGCGGAGACGAATGCAGGCAGGGGCGAACACTGGAGCACCGTAGCGCGACGCACCTCGCACCCAGGATGAATGCGCGGATATCATCCGTTCGGAGCAATAAAGGCCAAACCCGATCCGCCCCACGACCATCGAGCGATCAGAAAACTCACTCGACGGTGTGAATAGGAAGGGCGCCACCGGAGTTCACGGAAGGGCTGCCCCCGGCGGGACCCGCTCAGCCGGAGCCGGCCTGGCCGGCCGGGACCGCAGGCCGCGGCGGGAGGGGAGCGACGAGGGACCCGTAGAACTCGTTCCGCCGCGACAGGTCGTCGTGATCTCCCTGGGCGCCCACCCTCCCGGATTCCAGCACGATCACCCTGTCGGCGGCGCGCACCGTCGACGGCCGGTGAGCGATGACCAACAGGGCGCGCTCGGCCGCCAGGTCCGTGATGGTCGTTGTCAGGGCGGCCTCGTTCGCGGCGTCGAGGTGCGCCGTCGGTTCGTCCACCAGCACCAGGTCCGGCTTCGCCAACAGCGCACGGGCGATCGCCACCCGCTGCCGTTCACCCCCGGACAGGAAGGCACCGTGCTCGCCCACCTGGGTGTCCAGCCCGGAGGGCGGACCACGGGGACCGGCGGTTCGCCCACGGCCTGCCCCCTGTCGCGGCACCGCGGTTCTCGGTGGCGGGCGGAGGGCGACCGTGGCCTGGGACGACGGGGAGTATGGTCCCGCAGGCGGGCGGCACGGGGTGGCCGCCGGGGAGGTCGTCGACCGACGGCGTGCGTCCGGGTGGACGTCGCTCCGTTCGACCGCCACCCACCACCCCCGACGTGCCCGACGAGGCGCCCGACGACGCGGTCGCGCGCGCCGCCGCGCCTACCGACCATCCAGCACGGGAGCACCATGTCCAGCAGCGGTGACGGCACCACCGTCCAGAACTCGTCCGAGCCCCCCGGCAGGTCCCGGCTCGACCGGTTCTTCAAGATCTCCGAGCGCGGTTCCTCGGTGTCCCGGGAGATGCGCGGGGGCCTGGTCACCTTCGTGACGATGGCCTACATCATCGTCCTCAACCCGCTGATCCTCGGCAGCTTCTCGGCGGACGATCCCAGCGCGAAGGTGGACGTCAACGGCGACATCCTCACGGTCCCCCAGGTGGCGGCGGCCACCGCCCTGGTCGCCGGGGTGATGACGATCCTCTTCGGGCTCGTCGCCAACTACCCGTTCGGCCTCGCCGCCGGTCTGGGCATCAACACCCTCGTCGCGGTCACCATCGCCCCGCAGATGACCTGGCCGGAGGCGATGGGGCTGGTGGTGATCGACGGTCTGATCATCCTGGTGCTGGTGGCCACCGGGTTCCGCACCGCCGTGTTCAACGCGGTTCCCGCTCCGCTCAAGGCGGCCATCGCCGCCGGGATCGGCGCCTTCATCTGCTTCATCGGGCTGGTCGACTCCGGTTTCGTGCGCCGGGTACCCGACGAGGCGGGCACCACCGTGCCGGTCGGGCTCGGGATCGACGGCTCCATCGCCTCCTGGCCGACGGCGGTGTTCGTCGTCGGTCTGATCCTCACCGGCGTGCTGGTGGCCCGGCGCGTGCGGGGCGCGATCCTGCTGGGCGTCCTCGGCGGCACCGTGTTGTCGGTCGTGACCGAGTGGCTCACCGGCGCGGGGCGGGGCGGTCCGGACAACCCGACGGGCTGGAACCTGAGCTACCCGGGCCTTCCCGAGCAGTGGCTGTCCCTACCGGACCTGTCGCTCGTCGGTGACGTCTCCTTCGGCGCCTGGACCCGGCTGCCCGCCATCACCGTCAGCCTGCTGGTCTTCACCCTCGTCCTCGCGAACTTCTTCGACGCGATGGGCACCATGACGGGCCTGGGCAAGGAGGGCGACCTGATGGACGACAAGGGCCAGCTGCCCGGCGTCGGTAAGGCGCTGTTCGTCGAGGGCGTCGGCGCGGTGGCCGGCGGCGCCGGTTCGGCGTCGTCCAACACCGTCTTCGTGGAGTCGGCGGCGGGCATCGCGGAGGGCGCCAGGACGGGCCTGGCGAACATCGTGACCGGGCTGCTCTTCCTGGCCGCGATGTTCCTGACGCCGCTGTACCAGGTGGTGCCGATCGAGGCGGCCGCCCCCGCGCTGGTGGTGGTCGGGGCCATGATGATCGGCCAGGTCCGGCACATCGACTTCACCGACTTCAGCATCGCGCTGCCGGCGTTCCTCACCATCGTGGTGATGCCCTTCACCTACTCGATCGCCAACGGCATCGGCGTCGGCTTCGTCAGCTACGTGCTGATCCGCGCCACCACCGGTCAGGCACGGTCGATCCACCCGCTGCTCTGGGTGGTGGCGGCGGCGTTCGTCGCCTACTTCGCCGTCGGCCCGATCCAGGCGGCCTTCGGGGGCTGATCAGGCGTCCGTCCGGGTGGGCCCCGGTCGCCGTGCCGCCCACCCGGGCGTCCACGAGGCCGACACCCCGGGCGTAATCTGGCGGTCGTGGCCGAGTCGCAGGGGAACGAGGACCGTCAGGGGGGTCCGCCGTCGCGGTGGAAGGACCTGCCCCCACTGAGCGAGCGGTTGGCTCGGTCCGATCCGGTCGTCCTGGTGGGCACGGCCCTGTGGGCGGTGTCCTTCCTCGTCCTCCTCACGCTCGACCTGAGCACCGCCGCCGAGCTGACCACCCTGGTCTGGACGGCGCTGGCCGGGACGGTGCTGGGGT
>NZ_AGVX02000103.1 GCF_000239155.1 Actinoalloteichus spitiensis RMV-1378 | reverse complement strand
GGAACAGCCCCGCGTGCGCGGGGACGACCTGTGCGACGTTCAGCCCGAGGAGGGACTTTCCGGAACAGCCCCGCGTGCGCGGGGACGACAACAACGGCCCAGCCGAGGCCGACTCCATCCGCGGAACAGCCCCGCGTGCGCGGGGACGACGCTGGGCCAGCAGTAGCCCAGCTCATCCGCATAGGGAACAGCCCCGCGTGCGCGGGGACGACGCGACACCGGCCGAAACGGTGCACCACGCCAGGGGAACAGCCCCGCGTGCGCGGGGACGACAGCCTGCGTCAGGCTGCATGGCTGGACTCCTCCGGAACAGCCCCGCGTGCGCGGGGACGACACTTCTTGACCTGCGACGTTACGAGCGACACGACCGATTCTCATTCACTTTCCTGACGGTCTCCCGCATCCCGCAGATCCTCCCTGCCCACAGTATCCCGTCCACCCGCCACAGCCCTTCAGCAGGCCGGTCACCGCTCCACCAGGCGTCCCCACGCCCTGCCGCCGTCCTCCCGCGACCGCGAGAACATCCGCACCGCTCGACCACGCGCCGCCCACGAGCACGAAACTGTCCGCGATTCCCGTCTTCCACCACGTCACGCCATGCTTGGTGGAAAGTCCACAACATCGGGCGCTCCCGCCCGTCCCTGAGGTACCCACTCCCCCGCACCACCCCCGACCTGCGAGTCCTCTCCCGTTCGTACCGCGAACCACGGAGACAGGCCGGCACGACCACCGACGCACGCGAGCGGAGCTCGCCGCCGTTCGGCGGCGCCAACCACGCGAAGCGGCCGCCCTCCGACGTCCGCGCCCCCTCCCGCTCCGGAATTCAGGTCAGGAACCGCCCTGAATTCGGCCACACTGGGGCTCGTGGCCGATGTGACCCAGCGTTCCCTCGCCCTGCTGGCAGCCCTGGGGAACGGGCAACCCGTCTCCGGCGAGGAACTCGCCCGACTCCTGGGGGTCGACCAGCGGACGATCCGCCGGGACGTCCAGCGGCTCCGGGGCTACGGGTACGACGTGGACGCGCAACCCGGCCCGGGCGGCTACTACCGCATGACCGGCGGGAACACCGTACCGCCCATCCCCGTGGCCGTGGGTGGAGCGGACAGTCCACCCGCCGCCACGGCAGCGAGCCACGCGCTCCCCGAGAACGGCGGCGACCCCCTCGCTGCCGCCGGCAGGCGTGCGCTCGACCAGCTCACCCAGCACCCGGCAACCCGGCCCACCGACCTCGACATCGACGCGGAGCGGGAACCAGGCTGGCGCACGGGCACGGGTGGGAACCCGGCCGACCTCGTGGGGGCGGCGGTTCAGCAGTGCCGCATCCTCACCTTCGACTACACCGACGCCGCCGGCGTGGTCTCCACCCGCAGGGTCGAACCCCACCGTCGGGTGCACCAGGTGATGCGCTGGTACCTGTTGGCCTGGGACATCGGCCGCCGGGACTGGCGGGTGTTCCGCATGGACCGGATGTCGGAGCCACGCGCCGAGGGGCTGGGTTCACGCCTCGTCCGCTCCCTCCGGACGACGGGGTGGGCTACCCGCGTTGGACCATGCCCCGGTCACCGCTCCGCGTCGTGGTGACCGTGGAGGCTCCGGTGGCGGCGGTCGCGGACGTGCTGCGCTACCAGCAGGTGGAGTTCCTCGCCGTCGGGCCGGAGCGGACCCGGGCGGTCCTGACCGTGGAGTCCTGGCAGTGGCTGGTGTTGAACCTCGCCTTCCTGGATGTCGAGTTCACCGTGGAGGAGCCCGAGGAGGTGCGGTCGGCGTGCGCGGGCTTCGCTTCCAGGCTGGGGTCGGCGAGCGCGTCGGGCACCATTGCCCCGTGACCGGTCGTGGCGGTGAGCCACCGTCCGCGCTGCACGCGAACCTCCCACGCCGCGCCTCGCGCATGGCTCGCTCCGAACGTGCTCGGTGACGGCGGGCCGGTATCGGCGGCGTGACCGCACCGCGCTTCCCCGCACCACGCGCTCCGCTACGCCCCGCTGGGTTGGGCTCCTCCCCCGGTCGGCGGGTCGAGCAGGTGGACCTCGCCGCGTTCGCCGTGCACGCGCAGCCGGTCGCCGGTGCGGATCCGCATGGTCGCGTTCCCGCAGCCGACGACGGCGGGGATGCCGAGTTCCCTGGCGACGATCGCGGCGTGGGAGAGCGGGGCGCCGACGTCGGTGACCACGGCGGCCGCCCGGGGGAACAACGGTGTCCATCCGACGTTGGTGACGGTGGTGACCAGCACCTCGCCCGCCCGCAGGTCCTCGGCGTCCTCCACGGAGGTCACGACACGGGCGACGCCTTCCACCGTGCCGACGGCGCCGGGGAATCCGGTGATCGGGCCCGGGTCGGCCTCCGGCTCGGGTTCGGGGGTGCTGACCGCTGGTCGTGGCGCTGGGGTGGTGGGGTGGTGGCCCGGCCGTTCGGGGTGTGCCGGTGCCGACGGGGCGGTCGCCGCGTCGTACAGGTCGGTGCGGCGCCGTGGGTCGGCCGCCCACCGCTCGGGGTCGAAGTGGCCTCGGATCAGGGTCGGGTAGCTCGGCAGTGCCCGGTACCGCTCGTAGGCGTCGCGGCGGGCCGGCACGGCCGCGAGGGGTCGGTCGTCGCCGGCCAGTACCCGTTCGATCTCGTGCCGTTCGAGGAGGAACAGGTCGTGGCCGTGCCCGGTCAGTTCGCCGGCGTGGAGGACGACGTCGCGGATCGCCCAGAACGCCCGGTTGACCTCGGAGCGGGTGGCTTCGCGGTCGTGGACGAGCCGGGCCCACGAGCGCAGTTCGCGGCGGGTCCGCGTGACGTGCCGGGGGTGGTCGCGCTGGTAGCGCGACCACGCCTGCTCGTGTTCCGCTCGGCGCCTGGCGAGCAGGGCGTGGACGTCGGTGCGGGATTCGCGGAACGCGGCGAGTTGGTGGTCGAGCCAGGTGGGGTCCTCGGCAGGCCGGGGCAGGGAGATCTCGAACTCGTCGGGGCAGCGGTGCCCCCACTGGCGGATGTGGTCCGCCGGGCTGGTGTCACCGTCGGCGAGGCTGGCGAGGCCGAGCAGGGGGCCGAGGCTCGCCAGCGGTGCGCCGTGTCCGATGCCGGTGGTCAGCGCGTTGGCGTCGGCTTCCCCGACCTGCTCGGCGAGGCGCTGGCGGACCTTGACGAGCCGGTTGCCGCCGCC
>NZ_AGVX02000104.1 GCF_000239155.1 Actinoalloteichus spitiensis RMV-1378 | reverse complement strand
CGAGCGGCGCCCCGAGCCGCCGCGCCGGGCTCCCGAGCCGGCCCCACCGAGGCGGCCGGAGAGCACCCGTCCAGCGGCCCGACCGGTGTCGGCCGAGGACGACATCCCCCTGCCACCGGAACCCGACGAACCGGAACCGCCGGACCCGGACCCGCCCGCCGGGGCGGCGAGCCCAGCTCGAGGGGCTGCGCCGAGGTCCAACGGCCACACGCCAGCCACCGACGTCGCGGTGCCCCCGGGGGGCACGGCCGTCCCGGGCGGCCCCGGCGCGGAGGGCCCGGAGGGACCGGACGACCCCCGGGACGTGCGACCGCCTCGGGACCCGCAGGAGACGGCGATCCAGCTGCTGTCCGAACAGCTGGGCGGGCGCCTGGTGACCTGAGTTCCTCGGCGAGCCCCCGGGGCGGCGCGGCTCGTCCGAGCACCCGGCGGGACGGCTAGGCTTGCGGCGACGCGAGACCGACGACCTCCGTCGAGAGGAGCCATGGTGCAGCCCGGTGGCCAGCCGAACATGCAACAGATCATCCAGCAGGCGCAGAAACTTCAGCAGCAGGTGATGGAGGCCCAGCAGGAGCTGGCCGAAGCCGAGGTGACCGGCACCGCCGGTGGTGGCCTGGTGCGGGCCACGGTGAACGGTTCCGGAGAGCTCCAGAACCTGGTCATCGACCCCAAGGCCGTCGATCCGGAGGACACCGAGACCCTCGCCGACCTGGTGGTCGCGGCCGTCCGCGACGCCAACCGGGAGGCGCAGGAGCTGGCGCAGCGCAAGCTGGGCCCGGTGGCCGGCGGCCTCGGGGACATGGGAGGGCTCGGGCTGGGCGGCCCCGGCGGTCCCGCGCTGCCCGGTTTCCCCGGGCTGTGACGACGGCCGGAGCGGCGAGGCAAGGAACGGTGGAGTGTACGAGGGCCCAGTCCAGGACCTGATCGACGAACTCGGGCGGTTGCCCGGAATCGGTCCCAAGAGCGCGCAGCGCATCGCCTTCCACCTGCTCGGCGCCGAGCCCGCCGACGTCACCCGGCTCCAGGAGGTCCTCCAAAGGGTGAAGGAGGGCGTCACCTTCTGCGACATCTGCGGCAACGTGTCGGAGCAGGCGACGTGCCGGATCTGCCGGGACGCCCGCCGGGACGCGGCGCTGGTGTGCGTGGTCGAGGAGCCCAAGGACGTGCTCGCGGTGGAGCGCACCCGGGAGTACCGGGGGCGCTACCACGTCCTGGGTGGGGCGTTGGACCCGTTGTCCGGGGTGGGGCCCGACCAGCTGCGCATCCGGGAGCTGCTGGGCCGGATCGGTGGGCAGTACGGCGGTGCGGAGGTGACCGAGGTCATCATCGCCACGGACCCGAACACCGAGGGGGAGGCGACCGCCACCTACCTGGTGCGGATGTTGCGGGACTTCCCCGGGCTGACGGTCACCCGGCTGGCCTCCGGGCTGCCGATGGGTGGGGACCTGGAGTTCGCCGACGAACTGACTCTCGGCCGCGCGCTGTCCGGGCGCCGGTCGGTGTGATCCTGGCCGTCGGCGGCGCGGAGGACCGGGTGCGAGCCGCACCGGACGGTGCCTCGGTGCGCCGGCGCTCCCGTCCGCCGGCTGGCGGCTCCTGCCGCCCTGCCTGGAGCGAAGTCCTGCCGATCCCCTCCGGAGTGCCCGGTCGACGGGTCGCGGCCACGTCGGTTCCGCGCGTCGTTCACCGGGGGCGGGGGGCGCGGTGACGGGGTCGGCGAACGCTCGTGCGGTGCTGGACAGGGTGCTGTCCCGTCCTCCACGACTCGGCCGCACCAGGTTGGTGTCCGTGGACGGTCCCTCGGGGAGCGGCAAGACCACGCTGGCCGAGGACCTGGCCCGGCTCGGCCGGGAGCGGGGGGTGCGGATCGACATCGTGCCCACGGACCACTTCGCCACCTGGTCGGAACCGGTGGGCTGGTGGCCTCGGCTGGAGCGGGCGGTGCTCGCCCCGCTGGAGCGGGGCGAGGTCGCCCGCTACCAGCGGGTGGAGTGGCGCGGCGGTGAACCCGTTCCCGGGGCGTGGCTGGAGGTGCCGCCACCGGACGTGCTGGTGCTGGAGGGTGTCTCCTCGGCTCGGGTCGAGGTGGCGGATCGGGCGAGCCTCCTGGTCTGGGTGGAGCATCCCGACCCCGCCGTTCGGTTGGAGCGGGCGGTCGCCCGGGACGGCGCGGGAACACGCCCTCACCTGGTGGAATGGCAGCGGGTGGAAACCGAGTGGTTCCGCCGGGATTCGACCCGTGAACGGGCTCACATCCACGTGACGAACCCGTGACGTCGTTTTGCGATTTCGTGACCCCCCGTGCTGGTTGCGCGATCGTGATCCGTGACACGTCCGATTCTTGTCCATAACCCGTTAGGGTCTGCCATCAATCCGTCAGTAACCGTCAACGACTGAGGTGCACGATGGCCGTATCCAAAAGGGCCCTGAACCCCAGGCTCCGGCGACTCACCACCGTGGGTGTCGCGGGCGCTGTGGCCTTGTCCCTGTCCGCCTGCGCCGAGTCCCAGCGTGACGGTGGCGGCGACGGTGGAGGTTCGAGCTCAGGGGGTGGCACCTTCACCTTCGGGGCGGCCGGCGCCCCGGCGCTGTTCGACCCGTTCTACGCCTCGGACGGAGAGACGTTCCGCGTCGCACGCCAGATCTTCCAGGGCCTGGTCACCTTCGAGCCCGGTGGTGTCGACGTCGTTCCCGAGCTGGCCACGGGGTGGGAGTCCAGCGACGACGGCCTGGAGTGGACGTTCACCCTCCAGGAGGGTGTGTCCTTCCACGACGGAACCCCCTTCGACGCGGACGCGGTCTGCTACAATTTCGAGCGCTGGTACACCCAGGAGGGCGCCGGTCAGAGCGAGGCGCTGTCCTACTACTGGAAGCAGAACTTCGGCGGGTTCTCCGACGGTGCCACCCCCTCGCTGTACGAGTCGTGCAGCGTCGACGACGAGCACACGGCGACCGTCACCCTGACCAGGGCCACCGGCAAGTTCCCCTCGCTGCTCGGGCTGCCCGCCTTCTCCATGCAGTCGCCCACGGCGCTGGAGGAGTACTCGGCCAACGACGTGCGGGCCGAGGGTGACAGCTTCGTGTTCTCCGAGTACGCCAGGGAACACCCGACCGGGACCGGCCCCTTCGTCTTCTCCTCCTACGACGAGGGCAACGGCACCATCGAGCTGACCCGGAACGAGGAGTACTGGGATGAGGACGGCAAGGCGAACATCGAGCGCCTGATCTTCCGGATCATCCCGGACGAGACCGCCCGCAAGCAGGAGTTGCAGTCCGGCGGCATCGACGGCTACGACCTGCCCAACCCGGCCGACTACCAGCAGCTGCGGGACGAGGGCTTCCAGGTCGAGGTCCGGGCCCCGTTCAACATCCTCTACCTGGGTATCTCGCAGAAGGACAACCCGGCGCTGCGCGACCTGCGGGTCCGGCAGGCCCTCGCCCACGCGATCAACCGGGAGGGCCTGGTCAGCTCCACGCTCCCCGACGGCGCCGAGGTGGCGACCCAGCTCTACCCGGACAGCGTCGAGGGCTGGTCCGCCGACGTGCGGACCTACGACTACGACCCGGAGCGCGCCGAGGAGCTGCTGGCCGAGGCCGGTCACGAGGACCTGACGGTCGACTTCTGGTGGCCCACCGAGGTCACCCGCCCCTACCTGCCGGACCCCCAGGGCATCTTCAACGCGATCTCCCAGGACCTGGAGGCCGTGGGCATCACGGTGAACGCCGTCAGCCGTCCGTGGGCCGGCGGGTACATCGAGGAGTCCAACCAGGGCAACGCCCCGTTGTTCCTGCTCGGCTGGACCGGTGACTACAACACCGCCGACAACTTCCTCGGTTCGTTCTTCAGCTCGACCGAGGGGCAGTTCTACACCGGGGAGTCCGACTGGGGGCAGCAGCTGGCTGACGACCTCGCGGCGGCCGACTCCGAGCCGGACGAGGAGATCAGGGCCGGGTTGTACGAGGAGATCAACGAGAACCTGATGAGCGAGTGGCTGCCCGCCATCCCGATCTCCCACTCCCCGCCGGCGATCGTGGTGGCCGAGCACGTCGAGGGCCTGGTGACGAGTCCGCTGACCGCGGAGGAGTTCAACACGATCACCGTGGAGTGAGCCACCGACACCGGATCTGATCGCTCCCACCACAAGGAACCCTCGTGCTGCGCTACACCGTACGGCGGCTCGGACAGCTGATGCTGGTCGTTCTCGCCCTGTCGGTGCTGCTGTTCGCCTGGCTCCGGGCGCTCCCGGGAGGGCCGGTCTCGGCCCTCCTGGGAGACCGGGCCACGCCGGAGTCCGAGGCGGCGCTGCGCGCCGACCTCGGGCTCGACCAGCCCATCTTCCTCCAGTACTGGAGGTTCGTGGCCCGGGCGTTGACCGGCGACTTCGGCACCTCGACCGGCGTCCAGCGGGGCACACCCGCCCTGGATGTCTTCCTGCAACGTTTCCCGGCCACCCTCGAACTCGCGGTGTTGGCCATCCTGATCGCCATCGCGGTGGGGATCCCGCTGGGCTACCTGGCCGCGCGCCGGCGTGGTCGGCTGCTGGACAACCTCAGCATCACCTGGTCCCTGGTCGGGATCGCGGTACCGGTCTTCTTCCTCGCCTTCCTGCTCAAGTGGATCTTCGCGGTCCAGCTCGGCTGGTTGCCCGCGTCCGGACGCCAGACCGGCGGTATCGACGCCACCAGGGTCACCGGCTTCTACGTCCTGGACGGCCTGCTGACGCAGGAGTGGGACGCGGCCCTCGACGCGTTCGTCCACCTCCTGTTGCCGGCGATCGCCCTGTCCACCATCCCGTTCGCGGTGATCTTCCGGATCACCAGGGCCGCCGTGCTGGACGTCCTCGATGAGGACTACGTGCGCACCGCCAGGTCCAAGGGGCTCGCGGGCGCGGTGATCCGCCGCCGGCACGTGCTGCGCAACGCGATGCTGCCGGTGGTCACGACGATCGGTCTCCAGACCGGGGCGTTGCTCTCCGGTGCGGTGCTCACCGAACGGGTCTTCAACATCCCCGGGCTCGGTCAGGCGCTCGCGCTGGGCTTCGAACGCAAGGACTTCCCGGTGCTCCAGGTGGTGATCCTGGCGTCCGCCATGACGTACGTGCTGGTGAACCTGCTCGTGGACCTGTCCTACGCCGCTATCGACCCACGGATCAGGACACGCTGATGGCCATCGGTACCAGTCGCAAGGAGCGGATCGACTCGCTCGCGGAGTCCAGCGCCAGCGAGACAGGGGTGAGCCTCGCGGCCTCCGCCTGGCGTCGGCTCCGCCGCAACCCCGTCTTCCTGGTGGGCGCCTCGATCATCGGGCTGTTCGTGCTGCTCGCCCTGCTCGCCCCGGTGCTCGCCCCGCACGACCCCGGAGTGCGGATGCTCGCCGACCAGGTGTCGCGAGCCACCAACAGCATCCCGCCGGCGCAGGAGGGCCACCCCTTCGGGGGAGATCAGCACGGCCGGGACCTCTTCTCCCGGGTCCTGCTGGGTTCCCAGCAGACCCTGCTGGTCGCGGTGCTGGCGACCGTGATCGGCCTGGGCGGTGGCCTCACCCTTGGCACCCTCGCCGGGGCGTTCGGCGGGTGGGTGGACTCGCTCGTCATGCGGATCGTCGACGTGATGCTCTCGGTTCCGTCACTCCTGCTGGCGGTGTCGATCGGGGCGCTGTTCTCATCGCAGACCCAGTTCACGGTGATCCTGGCGGTCGCGATCGTGCAGATCCCGGTGTTCGCCCGCCTGTTGCGGGGCACGATGTTGGCGCAGCGGGAGAGCGACCACGTGTTGGCCGCCCGGTCACTGGGTGTCCGGCAGCGGTCGATCGTCTTCCGGCACATGTTGCCCAACGCCCTGGGGCCGGTGATCGTGCAGTCCACCCTGGTGCTGGCCGTCGCCATCATCGACGCGGCGGCGCTGTCCTTCCTGGGGCTGGGGGCGGCCGACGATTCGGTGCCGGAGTGGGGGCAGATGCTCGGCAACGCCCAGAACGTGATCGATTCCCATCCGCACCTGGCCTTCTGGCCAGCGGCCTGCATCATCGTGGTGGCTCTCGGCTTCACACTGGTCGGTGAGTCGCTGCGGGACGCCCTCGACCCGAAGAGGCGGCGGTAGACATGGCGCTGCTCGAAGTACGCGATCTCTCGGTCGTCTTCCAGCGCAAGGGCGAGGAGCCCTTCGCCGCGGTGGACGGCATCAGCTTCGACGTGAGCCCGGGGCAGATGGTGGGGCTGGTCGGCGAGTCCGGCTGCGGGAAGTCCGTGACCTCGCTGGCGATCATGGGCCTGCTCCCCCAGCGCGGGGTGCGCGTCGAGGGCACGGTCGAGTTCGAGGGGAAGGACCTGCTCCGGCTCTCCGACCGCGAGCTCGCCGACCGTCGTGGCCGCGACCTGGGGATGGTCTTCCAGGACCCGCTGTCCTCGGTGAACCCCGTCATCCCGATCGGGGTCCAGGTCAGCGAGGTGCTGGAGCGGCACGAGGGCCTGCGTCGCCGGGAGGCCGCGCTCCGCTCGGCCGAGTTGCTGGACCGGGTCGGCATCCCCGATCCCAGCCGCAGGTTGAAGGAGTACCCGCACCAGTTGTCCGGCGGGATGCGCCAGCGCGCGCTGATCGCGATGGCGTTGGCCTGCAAGCCCCGGTTGCTGATCGCCGACGAACCCACCACCGCTCTCGACGTGACGATCCAGGCGCAGATCCTCAGTCTGCTCTCCGAGCTCGTCCGGGACACGGGAACCGCCCTCATCATGATCACGCACGACCTCGGTGTCGTGGCCGGCATGTGCGACGAGGTCAACGTGCTCTACGGGGGCCGGATCGTCGAACGGGCCGGTCGGCACGAGCTGTTCGCCGAGCCCCGCCACCCCTACACGGCGGGCCTGCTGGCCTCGATCCCCCGGCTCGACGCGCCCCGGGGAGACCGCCTCACCCCGATCCGGGGCTCGGTCGCGGACAACATCCCGTGGGCGGGTGGTTGCGCGTTCGCGCCCCGGTGCCCGAACGCGGTCGACGCCTGCGTCGAGCGGAGCCCGGAGATGACCCGGGACGGCGAACGGCTGTTGCGCTGCCACAACCCGGTCGGTCGGCCGGCACCCAGTGAGGAGGTGCCCGTCCAGTGAGCGCGGCACGCGGCGAGTCGGCGAACGTCAGCACGGCCCCGGAGGAGGACCGGGTGCTCGTGGAGGTCGATGACCTCAAGGTCCACTTCCCGATCAAGCGAGGGGTCGTCCTCGACCGCACCGTTGGCCACGTCTACGCCGTGGACGGCGTGGACCTGCGCATCCAGCGGGGCGAGACCTACGGTCTCGTCGGCGAGTCGGGGTGCGGGAAGTCGACCCTGGGCCGGGCGTTGCTGCGCCTGGTGGACCAGACCGGGGGACGGGTCGTCTTCGACGGTGTCGACCTGTCCACCCTGAGGGGCGAGCCGTTGCGGCGGATGCGCCGTCGGATGCAGATGGTGTTCCAGGACCCGATGTCCTCGCTGGACCCGCGGCAGTCGGTGGCATCGATCCTCGTGGAGGGGTTGCGGGCCCACGGCCTGGACACCGACCGGGTTGCCACCGACCGGCGGCTGCGCGAGCTGCTGACAGCGGTCGGCCTCCCCGGGACGGCGTTGCGCAAGTACCCGCACGAGTTCTCCGGGGGCCAACGGCAGCGGATCGGGATCGCCAGGGCGCTCACGGTCAACCCCGACCTGGTCGTGGCGGACGAGCCGGTGTCCGCGCTGGACGTGTCGGTCCAGGCCCAGGTGATCAACCTCCTCGGGGACCTCCAGGAGGAGTTCGGTCTGACGTACCTGGTCATCGCGCACGACCTCGCCGTGGTGCGGCACATCTCGGACCGGATCGGCGTGATGTACCTCGGCGGGTTGGTGGAGGAGGCGGCCTCGGACGCCCTGTACCAGGAACCGCTGCACCCCTACACCCGGGCGTTGCTGTCCGCGGTCCCGGTACCGGATCCGGAGCTGGAGGACCGCCGCGAACACATCCTGCTGTCCGGCGACCTGCCGTCGCCGGCCGCGCCGCCCTCCGGGTGCCGGTTCCACACCCGGTGCCCCTGGCGGCAGGCCGACCGGTGTGACACGGAGCGCCCCGCGCTGCGCGAGATCACGCCGGGGCACCGGGTGGCCTGCCACTTCGCCGAGGACATCCGGGACGGGCGCATCGCCCGGCACGAGGTGGCCGCGGAGGCCGTGGACGCGACGACCGGCCTGTCGGGGGTGGCATCGACCTCGGCGGCGGGACCCGCCTCCGTCACGGAGGTGTTGGGACCCTGACCGGTGGCCGTGCGGCGGGTGCTCCGCGCGACGGCCCCCCACCCCCTCCGCCCGCTGCCGGCCCTCCGGTAGGGGTGGCGGCGTGCCGGTGGATCCAGTGCGCGAGCCGCCCGGCGTTGCGGTTCACGACGTCCAGGTGGGTTCCCGGGAGTTCCGTGCTGGTCGCGTTCGGGAGGCGGGCAGCGAGTGCGACGGCGACGGCCCGCATCCAAGCCGGGCCGGTGGTCGCGAACGGGAGGTGGACCGGCATCGTCAGCGGGTCGAGCTCCGGTTCCAGCGGGTCCCGTCGCCATGCTCGCCAGGCGACCTGCGCCTCCGCGACCAGCCGGCCGAGTCCGGGGTTGGGGGCGGGTGGCGTGGGGGCCTGGTGAGGGCCGGGTGGTGAGAAGGCGGCGGCGAAGGCGGGGCCGACCCCGGCCGGGGGAAGGGCGGCGATGCGGTCCATCGCGGCGGTGAACTCCGCCTGGCCCGGCCACCGGGGTCGGTTGCCGAGCCAGGCGATGTCCACCAGCGTGAGGCTCATCACCCGGTGTGGCCGGGCGAGGGCGAAGAGGACCGCAGCCAGGCAGCCGCAGGAGTGCCCGACGACCGAGACCGGCCCGTCGAAAGGCGCCAGGTGGTCCTCGACGAGGCGGGCCTCGTCCGCCACCCCGTAGGCCTCGAGGCGCTCGGCCGAGCACCACGCCGGGCCCCACGGGATCGCGGTGGGTTCCAGGTGGCGGTCGGCCAGCTCGGTGGCCAGGGCGGCGTAGGTCCGGTCGGGGCGGGTCATGGCGCGGGAGACCAGCACCACGCGTGCGGTCATCGGGTTCCGCCCTGACACCGCCAGGACGGTGGTGGCGAGGGACGTCGGCCGGCGGGGTATCCACTGTGCACACCGCCGTGATACCCGTGGTCGGGCACCGGGTCGAGGAGTATCACCTGACCAGGTGAGGTCCGGGGTGACCCGCGGCCACGGACCTCAGGACCGCTGTGCCGCCACCCGGTACCAGGCGTCGAGCGCGCCGTAATCGGTCGCGGGTGCGCCGCCGTCGAGGTGCGCGCGGAGGGCGTCGAGGATGCCGTGCCAGCCGACGGCGAAGTCGGCGGCCGGGCCCTGGTCCACCGCCCGGTGGCGGAGCACGAGCTCGGTCCCCCCGTCATCGGCGGTAGCGAGTTCCCACCGCACGGTCGAGGGCGGTTCGTCGGACCAGCACCAGCTGTGTTCGAGCAGCGTCGGGGCCTCGACCACCTCGACCGTCCCCTCCGCGCTGCCCTCGTCGCCGAAGTCGAAGTGGACGGACCCGCCGGCGCGGACCTCGATCCGGACGCCGGGCAGCCACTCCCGTTGGTGGTCGGGCTGGCTCAGGGCGGCCCAGACCCGGTCGATCGGGTGGGCGAGGTGGCGTCGGAACAGGATCTGCCAGGCTCCGTCGTCCCCCAGGCCGAGCGTTCCCGCGTCTGGGGGAGGCGCGAGGTCTCGGGCGTCCGTCGTCGGTCGTTGGTGCTCCACGTCCACTCCTCAGTCCGATGTCGGCGTGCCGTCGGCGGCTGACCCGGCGGCGAGCCGGTCGAGATGGCGTTCCAGCTGGTCCAACCGCCGCGACCACCGGCCGCGTACTCGGTCGACCCAGTCCCCGGCCTCGCCCAACGAGGCCGGGACGAGGTGGTACACGCGCTGTTGGGCCTCGGATCGCCAGCCCACCAGGCCCGCCTCCCGGAGCACCCGCAGATGGCGGGAGACGGTTGGCCGCGCGGTGCTGAACTCGCCGGCGAGCTCCCCCGCGGTGCGGTCACCCTCGGCCAGCAGCTCCAGCAGCCGACGGCGGGTGGGATCGGCCAGAGCCTCGAACACCCCGTGCGTCATGGGCCAGGTTTGTAGCATGCTGACTACGTAGCTGTCGAGCTACATACGCCCCAGTGGTCGGGGAACGTGCCGTGCCGAGGGGGTGGCCAGCGCGGACCGGCGGAGGTCAGCCGCCCTCCGCCGGTCCGGGGCGCGGGGTGGGCAGCGGCCCGGTCGCGTTCCGCTCCCCGCTCGCCGCCTTGTCGAGCGCCAACGCGAGCTGGGCCGCATCCGAGGCGCTCAGCACGGCGGTCTCCCCGGGAGGCGTGACGACGGCCACCCGGTCCCCCATGACGAGGACGCTGATCCGGCGGGTGCGTCCCGAGAAGTCCACGCAGTTGACCCACCAGCGCAGCTCGTCATCCGATCCGGTGTCCATCATCGTCTCCTCGCTGGAGAGGCGGGCCGGGACGCGCCCACCGTACGTCGGGGGAGGGCGGGGGGCGACCGAAGGCTCCGTCGGCTGGGTGGTGGCGGGCGCCAGGACGCGCCACGGTCCGAGCACCCCACTCACCGGTTCGTCGTCCGGCTCGGGCCGGGGCGGTTCCGGTCACACACCGCTTTGCCTGCGTCACCCGCTGGACGCCTGCGGCATTCCTGCCAAGAAGTTCATCCATTCGGGGGGTATGCGGGGGGTGTGAAGGGCATACTTCCCAGTGCCCTGGGGTCCACCGCACATCGTCGTACCGACCGGGGAGTCCTCGCGACTCCCCGGCGTGCTGCGCGCGATTCACACAGGAGACACCTTGCGAATCCGTTCATGGTCACCCCTCGTCGCGGTCGCCGCCTCCGCGCTGGTGCTGGCTGGTTGTTCCTCCACGGAGGAGGGCAACGCCGAGGCGGGAACCCCGACACCGAGTGAGACCACCTCCGAGGTCGCCCCCGAGAGCGAGGTCGCCGAGGACGAGGAGGCGGACGCCTCGGACACCGGGGCCGAACCGGCCGGGGAGTTCTCCGGGGAGTTTACGCCCCAGGGCACCGAGCTCGCGCTGGGCGAGCCCGCGTACATCCCCTTCAAGTACGCCGACTCGACCGGCGTCGTCAGCGTCACGCTCGACGCGATCGACAAGGGCGACCCCTCCGACCTGGACCCGCTCGACATGGGTGACCAGGTCGCCGGTCTGGTGCCCTACTACCTCAGGTACACCGTCACGAACGAGAGCGGCGACGACCTCGCCTTCTCGTCGCTCGGCGGAACCAGGGGGATCCTGCCCGACGGCTCCCGCGCCCAGGACCTCACCATCATCTTCGGCAACCTCGACCAGTGCGACGGCGAGTCCGCGGGCAGCGACTTCACCGAGGTCGGCGCCAGCTACCAGGCCTGTGACATCTCGCTGGCTCCGGAGGCCACCGAGGTCGCCGGCCTCGAGATCTGGCGCAACGACCGGTCGGACGAGGTGCCCGGCACCGACTACTCCGCCGAGCCCGTCCGTTGGTGGAAGTGATCCCCGGGCGGTAGGCGACGGGGTGGCCGGCCGGTGCCCGGCC
>NZ_AGVX02000105.1 GCF_000239155.1 Actinoalloteichus spitiensis RMV-1378 | reverse complement strand
CGCCGCCCAGCCGGCAGCGGGCTCGCAGCGCCTCACCCTGGTGGCCGTCACCCTCGAGCGCCAGCAGGCCCCGGTTGATCTCGGCGAGCCCCTCCTCGGACCGGCCGCCCTGGCAGAGCAGCACCCCCAGCCGGGTGCGCGTCTCGTTCTCCCGGACCAGGTCCCCCGCCCGCGAGAACAGGGTCACCGCCCGCCGCCAGGTCTCCTCGGCCAGTTCCACGTCACCGTCGGCGAGGCGGAACCCGTGCGCCACCAGCCGCCGCGCCAGCAACCCGGGTTCCGGGTGCGGGCACACCTCGTCGAACCGCGCCCACGCCGCCGCGGCCCGCCCCTCGTTCTCGAACCACATCTCCCGCTCGGCGACCTCGGCCAACGCCTCCGGCCGCTCGGGCAGTGCCTCGGTGACCGGCGGGTCGCTCGGCGCCGGTGGCGGTGCCGCCTGCCCGGTACGGCCACGCCGCACCAGGCCCGACAACGGCAGGTGGTCGACCAGCGGCTCCTCCACGAGTTGGCCGCGCACCAACTCGCTCTGGTAGGAGCTGCCGTTGCGCGCGTCGAACCGCGCCGCCACGGCCAACGCCCGGTCGGCGAGCTCGTCCCGCAACCGCGCCACCGGCACGGTCGTCGCCTCGCGACCCCGGAACCCGGGGCGCCGCACGGGGTCGTCACCGTGCCCCCGCGCGGCGATCAGGTCGAGGATGCGGGCGGCCGCGACCGCGAACTCCATCTCGGCCAACGGCGACGGCGGCTCGTCGAGCCACCCGAGGTGCCGTTCCACCAGTTCCAGCCCGCGCACCTCGTTCCCGCTCAACGCGCAGAACCGGACGTGCTCGGCGACCAGGGACAGTTCACCCCTGTCGTGCTGGACCGCCCGGTAGGCGCGCCGGTGGGCATCGGCGGCGTCGTCGAGGGCACCCACCCGCAGGTACGGCCGGAGCAGCGCCGTCAGGATGCCGTGCGGCTGCTCGCTGCACGTCAGCTCACCGTCGAGCACCGGCACGGCGAGCGCCACCGCCTCCTCGTACCGGCCGGTGCGTTCGAGGTGGTACACCTTCTCGCTCGGTTCGCAGCCCGCGCAGTCGGACATCTCGCCCCGGGGACTGGCGCACCACAACCGGTACTCCTCCTCGGCGGCGTCGAGGTCACCGAGGTGCCGGTGCACCATCGCCCGGTGCTGGTGCACCGGACCCACCCCGTGCCCGGCGAGCCGGTAGCGCCGCTCCATGTCGGCCAGCACCGCCCTCGTGCGGTCGAGCGGCACCTCGGGGAAACAGGTCAACGCCCCGACCACGCCCTTGAAGTACCAGAACAACTGGTGGTCGAACCGCCCGTCCGACTCACCCCGGTCGTAGGCGGCCAGGCACCAGGAGAACGGCACGACCATCCTCGCCGGTTCGCCCCCGTACTGGTACGCCGACACCGCCAGGATCCGGGCCGCGTACCGCAGCTCGGGGCTCCCCACCGCGTCCGACCGACGCACCACCTCCTCGGCCGCGGCGATCTGGGAGGCACCGTAGGGCAGCCGCCAGGCCGCCCGCAGCATCTCCTCGACCTCCTGCTCGCTGTGGCTCACTGCTGGTCCTCCGAAGGGATGGCCCGCTCCAGCAGGCCGAGAAACGAGCGGTTCAGAAGGGCGGCGTCCGCCGGTCGGATCGGGTGGTAGCCGAGGAGGAGCGCCTGCCCGTACAGCGACTCGACCGCCAGCCGCACCGCCTCGGGCTCCCGGGACGCGAGGATGCGCCGCACCAGCTCGTTGCGGTGGTTCAGCACCAGGCGCGGGCGGTCCTCCCTGGGCTTCTCGAAGGACGACAACACCCCGGCCCACAGGTCGTCCACCTGCTCCCGGGTGGACCGCAACTCGGCCTGGAAGGCCGCCGACCGGTCGACCAGGTACAGCACCGGCAGGCTGGCCGGGTCGAAGGAGCGCAGCACGAGTTCGCAGCCGAGCCGGTCGAGCACGTCCTGTGCGGCGGTGACGAACGGCCGCGCGGCCAGTTCCTCCGCCGCATCGACCGGTTCGAACCGGGTGACCAGGTCCGTGGGGTCGAGCCGCACCACCACGGCGTCCGGATCCACACCCGGCAGCCGGTTGATGATCTCCGCGTCGTAGGTGTACCCGCCGTTGACCACGGCGAGGCCCTGGGCGGCGGCGACCGAGGCCAGCTGGCGGAAGTCCTCGGCCGTCGTCGTGTACCGCACCGTGCCGTGGCGGGCGCGGAAGTCGGCCAGCGTCATCCGGCCGACGTTGGTCTCCAACGGCATCCACCGCTCGACGAGGCGCAGCATCTCGTCGTCGTGCAGGGCCAGCGCCTTCACCCCCAGGTGGTGGATCTCCAGGAACCTGGCCAACCGCGCCGGCCGGGTCCTGGCCAGCCCCGTCAACCAGCCGCGCAGCCGGGCGCCCAACGCCTGGCGGGTCGCCTCGAGCAGACCGTCGTCGTACAGCGCCTCCCTGCTCGCGGTGGGCCGCAGTCCCTCCGCGTCGACGACGCAGCGGGCGAAGAACGCCCAGTCGGGCAGCAGTCCCTCACCGCTCTCGGTGAGCAACATCCGCTTCAGGTAGACGCGGTGCCCGGCCCGCTCGGCCGGGTTGGCGGGGAAGGGCAACACGTAGGCCACCCCGGACAGCCCCGCCTCGGGAACCGCCAGGTCGATCACGTCGAGCGGGGTGAAACCGAAGGTGTCCTGCGCGTAGCCGAGCAGGTCCGCGTCCCGTTCCCCCGAGGTCCGGTCGTCGGACCGCCACGGCGGTCCGTCCCCGCTGACGGCCTCGCCGTCGACGGTCACCCGGAAGGGCAACAGGGATCCGTAGAGCCGGCTGAGGTCCCGCACCGTCGCCGGTTCGAACCACTGCTCCGCGCCGCGCCGGGCGCGGAGGACGACGGTGGTTCCGGGTTCGTCCCGCTCGGCCGGGCCGATGGCGTAGGTCCCGTCGGACCGGCCGACCCATTCCACCGCCGGACCACCCGCCACGGAGCGGGTCACGACGCGGACCTCGTCGGCCACGAGGAAGGCGGAGAGCAGTCCGATGCCGAACTGGCCCAGGAACTCGTGACGGGCGAAACCGAGTTCGTCCCGCTTGGAGCTGCGACCGATGGTGGCGAGGAGTTCGTGGACCTGCGACTCCGTCAGGCCCACCCCGGTGTCGTTGATGGTGAGCGCGCGGTCGGTGAGTTCGATCCCGATGGCGGCGGGGGCGTCGGGATTTCCGACGCGGCGGGCCGTCACCGCGTCCACGGCGTTCTGCAACAGTTCCCGCAGGTAGACGCGTGGGCTGGAGTACAGGTGGTGGCTGAGCAGATCGACGACTCCGCGAAGGTCCACCTGGAATTTCTGGTTCACTGTCCCAATCCCCAGTTCACCCCAACGTGTGGTCGGGACTCGAAATGATGATCTAGCTCATCCTATTCAGCACGGCCGACGGCCAGGGTGGCGGCACAACCGCCGCCAGCGGGGATCGTGCGACCGTCCAGTGCGTACTCCGGAGCGCCCTTCCCGGGTGTCGGTGCCCTCCCGTTCACTGATGTCCGGCGCCGCCGGGGACCGCCCCCGCGCGGTGTGGAGTGGACGAGGCCGTACGGGATTCCGCTGAGCGTCCGGGGCCCCCGCCATCTGCGTCGCCACGACAACGAGGTGCGTCGCGGCGGGAAGGCTGTGGGCGGGGGCAGCACGGGAGCCGGACCACCGACGGAGACGGGGGGACGGACGCCGTGCGGCGGGCGGTACCGTGGAGCTGCCGTGCTGGTGAGCGGCGGCCGTGCGTTGAGGCCGCGTCGGACGACGGCGCGGGTTCGGAGGGTCATGATCCTGCTTGGGAATCGGAAGCGTCACGCGACACGCCTGACCTCTCCCAACCAGATCCCGGGCGTGTCGCCCGTTTTGCCCGTTCTTCCTGCGCATGGTCGAAGGCGTAATCTGGAAAACCGCTGCTCGCGCAGCGTTGCACCGGCCCTCCGGGGCCGGTGAGGATCGCAACTCCTTCTGTGTGTGTGGGGGGGGTCAGCTCAGTGGTTGCACCGGCCCTCCGGGGCCGGTGAGGATCGCAACTTCAGATGGTTCTTCCTCTTCCTCTTGTAGATCTGGTTGCACCGGCCCTCCGGGGCCGGTGAGGATCGCAACGACCTCCTGATCCGGACCCTGGCCGCCCGCATCGGGTTGCACCGGCCCTCCGGGGCCGGTGAGGATCGCAACATGTCTACTGAGGCGATCCATGCGGGTCAGGCCCAGCGGTTGCACCGGCCCTCCGGGGCCGGTGAGGATCGCAACGACCCGCCGCAGCGCCGGCACCACTCGCTGCACAGTTGCACCGGCCCTCCGGGGCCGGTGAGGATCGCAACCCGTCCACGTCCTCGGCGATGGCCATACCCGTGACGTTGCACCGGCCCTCCGGGGCCGGTGAGAATCGCAACCGGGTAGGTAGCCGGCCCTCGGTCTCCGCGAGCTCGCGGTTGCACCGGCCCTCCGGGGCCGGTGCGGATCCCGATCGCCAGGCCACTGAGCTGAATGGTCATCGACAAGCACCAAGACTGGGCGAACGTGTGTGACCAACTAATTCAGGCGCTGATCGTCCGCGAGCTCGTGTCCGACTTCCTGCTCAGCGTCCCTGAATCGGGCCGGCCAGCCGGGGGCCCACCTCCGTGACGTCGGCCCGTTCGTGTTGGATGACCAGATCCCGGTAGGGCAGGCGTACGACCGCGCAGTTGGCCAGACCGAGCCGCTGCTCCACCCCGTTCAGCAGTCTCCCCGCCACCTCGGGGTCGGTGGCCATCACCTCGGTCTCGGCGAACGCACCGACGCCGGTGATGAGGTCGATGACTACGGTGACGTCGTCGCGGTCCGGATGCCGGAAAGTGGTGCGAGTCTTCTCCACCCGGCAGAGCCTCACCATGCCCAGTACGTCGAGCAGCGTACTGGCCGCCGTAGCCTGGTCCGGGCCGGAAAGGATGACGTTGGTTTCGGGCTTGGCGATGATGTCCGCGGCCAAGTGCGTGTCCGCGGTGGACGCCGGTTTGTACGTGATCTCGGCGAACCCGTCGCGTTGCCGGACCCGCAGGCACTCGACGGTGGAGAGGAAGTCGATGTCGGGGCGGCTGTAGTAGGTGTCGACCTCGACGCTGGTACCTGCCTCGCGGTATCCGGCCTCGACCAGCCGGGCCCGCAAAGCGGAGGCGTCCGCCAGTTCACGCTTGCGCTCCATCTCGATCACGCTCATGGCGTCCAGTTGTCTCCTCTGTTGATCGCCGTGTACATGCGGGCCAGGCTGGGCTTGCCGCAGCGGTCAGCCACCGTGTCGAACGCCCGCCGTAGTGCGGCCACGTCGCCGCGCGGCACGTTCTGGAACAACACGAGCTGTTTGGCGTCGGGCAGCGGGTTGGCCAGCCGCTTGGTCAGGAACCGGTTGTAGTAGTGCCGATCAACCCGGGTGATGTCGCCAGCCTGGACTGGTATCAACACCGTATCGGTGTCGGCTTCGGCCGAGTGCACCGCGAACGCGGTGAGCAATTGGTCAGCCGTCATGTAGGCATAGGTCTCGCGGCCTTCCCGCAGTAGCCACGCATTCCACACCTGCCGACAGGTGGGGTCGCCTGACTCAGCGGCGTCCAGGAACGCCAGCAGGGCCACGTCGGTCACCGAGTCGAAGATGTCGCTGTCGATCGTGTGGTGATCAGCGCAGGGTTCGCTCACCGCAGCCAGCATCTTCCGCTGGCTGGTGGTCAGCCACGGCACCTCGTCACCAAGCTGGTAGTGCACCCGTTTGTGGCCGGAGCGGAAGTCGATCCAGTCTGCCGCGAGGTCGCCATCCAGCACTGGCGTGAATCCCAGCATCCCGGAGCGCCACACATGGTCGCGGAAGGTGATGTAGTGGCGCTGGATCTCCCGGAACAACCCGATCGGTGCCGTGATTACGGCGCAGGTCGCCCGGTCCAGTTCGGCTACCGGCACGATCCGCGAGTTCTGGCGGGCCACCAGTTCGTCATCGGCGCGATGGTACGAATGCGTGCCTTCCGCGAGGTACTGCGGTGTGAACAGCCGCAGAAAAGTCAGCCAGGCCCGCGAGTTGTAGTACTGGATGACCCGCTCGTGCAGTGACGGCCCGTCCACGGCGTACACATCTCGGTAGGCGAAGAAGCCGCCGGGGTTCAGCACTGTCGGCAAGGTGCGCATCATCGCGTGCAGTCCGGGGTAGCCGCCGCCGTAGGAGTACATCTCGTGCAACAGCGCGGACGCACTGATGACGTCGACGGGCTCGGCCAACAGGGTGGCGATGTCCTGAGCGAATCCGTGTCGCAGCTCGCACTCTCCGACGCGGTTGAACTCGTCGATTGCGCGGGTCAGCGCTTGCGAGGCCACACCCGGTGCCTCGATCAACGTCAGATGCACGTCGGACACAGGGTGGGAGTCGGTGATGCTGCCGTCGGCGAGTTGGGTGGCCAGGTAGGAGACCGCGGCCCCGCCACCGGGGCCAACCTCGACCACCCGTGGTCGGGCTCGCCCGATACGCCCCAGGGCTCCGTACACCAAAAAACCCTTCTCCGCGCCGTGAGTGTTGGCCGCGACATCCAGGTAGCCGGCATCGGACTTGTGCTCGCGGGCGAAGTTCGACAGCGCGGCGGAATTGGCCTCGGCGGCGATGTCGGCGAGAGCATGGACATGCATAGGTGCTCACCTCGGTTGGTCGGCAGGTCGCGCAGTCCGTTGCGAAAGCGACGAAGTAGATCGAGATTGGATGGGTCCGGCCGCTGACCGGCCTGTGCCGGTAGCCCTCAACTACCGGCACGTCAACCGGCGAGACCACACGTGGACGAGTCTGGGGGGCCAACACCGACCACCACCAGGACGCCGGTACGAGGTCGTAGGGTGGCTCGGTCGGGCGCCTGCCAAGTGCTTCGACCAGCGTCGGGTGCGGTCTCCGCCAACGCCTGGTTCTCCGCCACTCTCCGAGCTCACGACGTTCACCTCCCTGGCTCGCTGCGAGAGCTCCGCAACCAGCAGATTGCCGTGATTACTCGACGTGGTCCACCGATCACTCTCAGCTGTGAAAAACTGTCAAGGTCCCGCCGAGACCAACTACCGAGGAGATCCCGCGTGCCCGGTAACCACCGACTCGGAGCGATGCTTCGAGAGCTGCGCACCTCCCGGAACCTGACGCTGGCCGCCGTAGCTCGGCAGGCCGGCTGTGCCGAGTCACTAGTCTCGTATGTGGAGAACGGGCAGCGGCAGCTCCAGCCGTGGCTGGCCGAGGCATTGGACGCCTTCTACGGCACGGGCGGGGCGATCACCGCCCTCGTGCCCGTAAGCAACTTCGGGCAGGACGATCGCGCGCATACTGTGCCTCACACCGGACCAGCGTGCGGGCCCGTGCTCGCCGATGCGGCCAATGACGTGCTGGTCGTGCGGCTGCCGAAAGGAGGAGCGACGATGCCGGTCTCACGCAGGGAACTGCTGGCCGGGCTAAGCATCGGAGCGCTCGGGGGCGCCCTGGCTGACCGGGTCGACCACATGCTCGGCCGCCTCGACCTTGGTGACGACGCTGCCGGCGACGCGTTGGCGGAGTTCGAGCGAGCGTTCGCCGGGTTCTCCACCATGGCGCGGTCACTACCGCCGGCCCGGTTGATCGACGGCATGATCAGCCAGGTCGCACTACTGGACCGGCTGCGTCGCCGCGCACCCGCATCCAGGCGGGGTGCCTATGCGATCATGCAGGCTCGCTATGCCGAGTCCCTGTCCTGGCTGTGCGAGGAGGCCAGCGACGTGACCAGCGCGTTGTACTGGGTCGACCGGGCCGCCCAGTGGGCAGCGGCGGCCCGGTGGGAGCCGATGGTTGGCTACACATTCGTCCGCCGCTCCATGCTGGTCATCAATTTCACTGGCGACAGGCTGCGCGCGGTCGACGCCGCCGCACCGGTTCTGGACATGCCCGAGCTGTCCTGGGTGCGGGGCCTCGCAGCCAAGGAGACAGCAAAGGGCTACGCCCTGGCTGGCCAGGGCGACGCCAGTGCGCGGGTGCTGGACGAAGCGATGCGCCTGCTCGCCCAGCCCAGCCGGGACGACGAAGTCCGCTTGGGGCAGCGCAGCGTCGTCGGCGACGACCTGTACGCGGTCTACCAAACCACCTGCGACATCTACCTCGGTCTCGGTACCGACGTGATCGACGCGCTACAACCCCGGTTGGACGGACTGGCCCGCTCCTCGCCCCGCACGGCCACAATCAGCCGCGCGAAGCTGGCTCACGCGTATGCCAACGCCGGCCAACCGGCCGACGCCGTCCGACTGGCCTGGGAAACGCTGGACGCCCACGACCAGGTCGGCTCGCACTCCGCCTTGAGCGAGGTCCGCCGCACATCGCATGTGCTGCGCCAGTGGAAGGTTCGTGCGGACGTGCGCGGGGAGATATCCGACCTCGCCCACCGGCTGTCCAGCTAACCATCGGCCTGCCGGTTATGCGCCCTTGTCCCGTTTCAGCCGGAGCGCATCGAGCGGTTCCTCACGCACCTCGCCGTTTGAGAACCGGGTGACACGGTAGACGCCCGCGTTCGGCCGGTCGGCGATCGCGGCCACCAGCCTGTCGTGCTCGTAATGCAGCCCGGCACCGGTGTCGGTGGCGTAGCCGACCAGACCGCCCGCAGCATCGTCAGCGGCGAGCAGGTGGTGGAACGCCGCCCGCCGCCCGCCTTCGCCGTAGTGCACCGCGTTGGCATAAGGCAGCAATCCCAAACCCTCGCCGGTGCCGCGAACGCCGCCGTAGGAATCGGTGACCGTGCACCTGTGCCAGCACAGCGACCCGGCCGACTCACCGGCCAGCACGACCCCTGCTTGCCAACAGTCGGCCAGGATGGCCGGCAGGTCGTGGGCGTGCCAAACCGCCAGCAGGTTGACCACGCTCCCCCTGTCCACCCAAATGACGTCCTGCTCGTGCAGGTGAGCGGCTACATCGGGCACGTTGGGTTGCTCGAACAGCGCTAGGTGGGAGGTGCGCACCTCGGTGCCGGCGAACGCCGCGTAGAAGGCGTCGATGCTGGCCTGCCGATCGCCCGTGCCGGTCGATACGAAGCGCAACCGCGGGCGGGGCGGCCCGCCGGCCAGGTCGAAGGCGTAGGAGAAGACCGGGCCGGGCCGCCACGGGTCCCGGGCGCGGTTGAACCCCATCGAGGTCGCCAGGATCGTCGGTGCGTCGGCCGCCACCCGCTCAGTGTGGCAGCGTGCTGGATCACACGGCGACCGTTCGGCAGTCTCGATCCGCCGTCGCACACGGTCCCGCGACACGATCGCCAAGCCCGGACATCGTTGCCAACAGGACACCGTGGACGGCGGCCGGCAGCCCCAGCGCGGCGGTGACACGACCCGGCTGCCCCGCCCCCAACCCCACACGTCCCCCATCCGTGGGGCTGGCGGCATCCGGCCGGCCTGCGTGACCGTGTCCTGCCGCGCATCCCCTCCCGTCGCCAGCGAGGCTCATCCCGAGCCGTACGGCGGGGACCCCCGTGCGGCCGGCCGCACGCTTCGCCCCCGGGGCGGAGCGACCAGTTCGCCCGGCCACACGAGTCAACCCAGTCGGAAGCCTCAACAACGAGAGGGGAACAACGATGGCGATCACCGAGCCCGTCGCGGAGCTGGACCCGAGGTTCAGCGCTCCGGACGCACTGCCGACCAGCTGGTTGAGCATGGAGAAGGCGTTGCGCGGCGCGGAGACCTACTGGCTGTCGAGCGTGCGCGACGACGGCCGTCCGCACGTGAGCACCCTGCTCGGCGTGTGGCTGCACCGGGCGGCCTACTTCTGCACCGGCGAGGACGAGCAGAAGGCCCGCAACCTCCAGCGGAACCCGCTGTGCGCGCTGACCACCGGCTCGAACCAGCTCGACGAGGGTCTCGACGTCGTCGTGGAGGGGGTGGCCGAGCCCGTCTCGGAGGAGGCGGTGCTCCAGGAGGTGGCCTCGTCCTACCTGGACAAGTACGGGGAGGCCTGGCGGTTCGAGGTCCGCGACGGTCGTTTCCACGGCTCCGGTGGCGGGGGGAACGTGGCCGTGGTCTTCCGGATCCGCCCGGCGAAGATCCTGGCGTTCCGGAAGGGCCACTTCAGCCAGACCCGGTGGCGGTTCTGAGCCGCCGTGACGGCGGGTGATCTCGCCTTGGCGCCGCCCGGGCGACAGGGGCGCGGTGTTCGCCCCGTCGTCGGCCGCGGAGCCGGATGCTCCCTGGTCGGCGGGGCGCAGCGGGTGCGGACATCGAGCGGGGCTCGCGCCGCGCGGCTGGTCTGCCCGGGGCCGCCAGGAACGGCCGGCGGCGGCACGCC
>NZ_AGVX02000106.1 GCF_000239155.1 Actinoalloteichus spitiensis RMV-1378 | reverse complement strand
GGAGGTCGCCCTCGGCGGCGGCGAGCGCCAGCAGGACACCGGCGCCGCCGGTGGCCAGGTCCATCGACAGCCGCAGCAGCTGGTTGCCGGGGAACGCGATCTCACCCCCGTGCGGGATCGCGTGCAGGGCGAGCCGGTCCCGGTGCCGGCGCAGCGCGGCCACGAGTTCCGGGTCCTGGTCGCGGCGGATCGCGGCGGCCAGCGCCACCATGAGGCCCGCTCGGCCCAGGAACAGCCCGGGTTGGATCGCGAACTCGCCGAGCAACGCGCGGCGCAGGGCGGGCAGCCGGTCGACGGTGGGGCTGTCCGGGGCGTGTTCGGCCAGCTGTTCCAGCACGACGACGATGCCGGCGCTGCCCACCTCCAGGTAGGGCAGCATGCGGGTGGCGCCGTCGCGGACGAGCAACGCACCGTGCTCGTTCTCCCCGCACTCGGCGACGTCGGCGGCCAGGGCGTCCTCGGCGGCCGTCAGCCACCGCCGTTCCCCGGTGTGTTCGAACAGCCGCAGGAACAGCAGGGCCGGTCCCGACCAACCGTGCAGCAAGCCGGCGCGCCCCTTGCCCCTGGAGCCGGTGGCGGCCGACGGCGGAATCGCGGCGAGGAGCCGTTCACCGAGGGCCAGCGCCTGGTCAATGCGGGCGGGGTCGGCTCGGCGTTCGCCGAAGCGCAGGAGGTTCAGGGCGATACCGGACAGGCCCGAACCGAGGCCGTGCCGGGTGAGGCCGGGCAGCAGCGGGTCGAACTCGGTGAGGAGTTCGTCGGCCAGTTCGTGCCGTCCCAGGTCCTCCAGGACGTGGGCGATGCCGTGCGCTCCGTCGTAGAGACCCGGGCGGCGCGGCGGGTTGCGGCGGACCGAGTCCACCAGCCACGTCTCGTGCTCGGGGTGCCGGCCGTGGCCGGTGGCGGCGAGGGCGTGGAGCACGCCGGCAGCGCCGTGGCCGAGGGTGTCGCCGCCGAGCCGGAACTGGTCGATGTCGCCGGGGAACAGCCGGTCCTGGCGGTGCGGGGTCGCGCTGCGCAGGACCGCCGTGGCCACCGACTCGCGCACCGAGGCCCAGTCGGGCCGGTCCGAGGCGAGTGCGCGCAGGCCCGCCGAGGGCGGCGGTGCGTCGGTGGGGGCCGTCGAGGTGCGGGGGCGGAGCTGGCCGAGCACGGCGTCGCCGAACTCGGCGCTGGACAGGGGGAACGACCGGACCGCGAAGCGGACGAAGGTCTCGGCCTTGCCCGGGTCCAGGGCGGTGAGCGCCGTCATGGGGAGGAACATCCACAGTCGCAGGACGGCGGCCGCGTAGCGGTCGGCGTCGACGCCGACCCGGTCCGGGGGTGCGGCGAACCCCGGGGCGCCGAGCGCGGAGCGGGTGGCCTCGGCGGCGGGGCGGGCCAGTTCGAAGTCGATGAGGGAGACCCGGTCGTCCTCGTCGACGAGGATGTTGCGGTCGTGGAGGTCCCCGTAGACGTAGCCCCGGTCGTGGATCCGGCTCAGCAGCGTCTCCACCTGGTCGAGGATGCGGAGCGCGCGGTCGGTGAACGCGGCGCGTTCGCTGGGGGGTGGAGTGCGGGCGGCTGAGCGGGTAGTGCCGGGCCAGCCACTGCCCGAGCGGGATTCCGGATTGGACGGACAGGGCGAGGAATTCGTGCTCCCAGTACCGGAAGCGGCCCAGGACCGCCGGGAGGCCGGGCACCCCGTCGAGGGCGGTGAGCGCCTGGTGCTCCTGGTGGAGGCGGGCGACGGCGTCCCGGCGGTCGCGGTCGAGCCCGGCGTGCGGACGCGCCTCCTTGAGGATGGCGGGACGGCCGTCGCGGACGCGGACCGCCCGGTACACGCCGCCCCCGTTGGAGAAGTGCAGGGGGCGTTCGATGGTGAAGGGCTGTTCGCCGGCGGCCTCCGCCTTGCGCGCGGCGAGTTGGGGCCGCAGGAACGGCGGGATCTCCACCCAGTCCGGGGTGTGGAACACGGGGCGTCGGAGGTCGGGGACGAGGGTTCCGTCGGGGCGGGTGATCGCGGGGACGGGTTCCCCGTCCTCGCCGGTGACCCACTGTTCGAGGAACCCGCCGTAGCGGAGGTAGAGCGGTCCGGACTCGTACCGGAGGTCGCTGAGGACGAACGGGCCGGCCTGGCCGTGCAGGAGGTCGTTCAGCGTCTCCACCGTGTCGCGCAGCGACCGCTCGTCCGGCGGGTAGACGGTGATGAACTTCCCGCTGGACTCCCGGGCGGCGTACTTGGAGTTCCGCGCGAGGAGGATGTCCTCGGTGCGCAGGAACTTCAGGGGTGTGCCGGTGGTCAGGCAGTGCTGGTAGACGACGACGAGGACGTGCCGGGCGTTGGCCAGGGTCGCCGAGACGTGGATCTTCCAGCCCTGCGCGGCCATCGACGTGCCCGAGGGGCGGAGGACCTGCCAGACGTCGCGGGTGGTGACGTCCCAGTCATCCGGTGGTGATGGCAGTTCCGCCAGGAAACCGGCCGCTTCCGGGCCGTCCTGGGAGGGGACGTCGTAGAAGAACGGATTCGCGAAGCAGTACGCCTCGTACCGTGAATCCATCTGTGGTGTCCCTCCCGTGACCGGTGCCAGGACATTTCCCCACGACGGGGAGCACCGGCCAAGACGCCGAAGATGTGAATCGACTGCTCCATCAGTGCCGGACTGTGACGGGAATTTGACGGCATTGAGTCATAGCGGGCGGTGGGGTGCACCCGGTTGTGGGATTCAGCCGAGTGAAGTGCGGTGGGGTGATTTTCCCACCGGGAAACCCCGGAGTCCGTCCGATATGACGGGTACCGGTGGTGGCGACCGTGGGGACCAGCGGGGGAGCGCCTCGGCCCGCCGGTGTGAATGACTGACGGCCACCTGCCCCACAGGTAACTACGGTGAGTAGTCGAACGTGGCGCTCGGTGGGCGAAGTGATCACGGTCGAGGAGGAGAGCTGCGGCGGTGTGCCGTGGGGACGGTCGGTCCGGGGCGGTGCCGGGAGACGCGGAGGCCGGCCCGGGTGCCCTGGGGCACGCGGACCGGCCAGTGGTGGAGCGGTGGCTCAGCCGCAGTGTTGGAAGGGGCTCTCCCAGGACTGGCCGCCCGCCGAGCCGCCCCACTTGACGCAGGTGGCGGGGGCGGCGTCGCGAACCGGCCCGGCGTAGTAGGAGAACGAGCCGGAATCGGTCTTGCGCGACTTGCCCTGGACCTCCAGGAACGCCGAGGTCGCGGTGGGCGTGCCGATGGAGCTCTGCTTCATCGTCACCACGCAGTTGTGCGCGTTCGAGGCGTTGTACAGCAGGTAGACAGTGGCCGCCGAGCCCAGGGCGCGCTGGTTGATCACGCCGTACCCGGTGCCGCAGGCCTGCTGCGGGGTGTAGGGGTTACCGCCGCCGCAGGCGGTGACCGTGGTGTTGCCGTAGTAGGTGATCCGCTGCCCGTCGATGGTGTTGATCCGCACCGGGGACCCGTTCTGCAGGTGCTCGTAGTGCAGGTGCGGCCCGGTCGACCCGCCGGTCGAACCCACGTTGCCGATCCGCTGGCCCTGCGTCACCCGCTGTCCCACCGAGACCGCCTGCGAGGACAGGTGCGCGTAGCGGGACCTCCACCCGTCGCCGTGGTTGATCTCGATCCACCGGCCGTAGCTGGTGTTCCCGGTGTTCTCCACCCGGGAGACCGTGCCGGCGGCCGAGGCGACGACGGGCAGCCCGTTGATGTTGCCCCGCTGGAAATCGATCGCCTGTGCTGGGCTGTGGTTGGCGCGGGTGTTCGCGGTGACGGTCTCACCGCACTCGAAGGGCAGCCGGAAGTTGGGTGCTGCCTGGGCCTCGCCCTGGTTGATGACCAGGCCGACGGCGGAGATGGCCACTGCGGCGACGAGCGCCGCCAGACGTCTGTACATCAGCGTCCTCCCGACGGGTTCACCAGCGGAGACCTCGCCGCTGGCAGGGAGTGGTCATGTGATCACAGGGGGCGCGAATCCGACAGCCCCTCGCTCGGACGCCGGCGGAGGCGAACGGCGTAGGGCGCCCGGCGGGCAGCCGCCGCCGGTGGTCGGCCACCCCGATTGTGCTGCGGCGTTGCGGCCGGGTGGCTCGCCGCGCGGGAAGTGGATCTTTGTCGGGGCTTTAGCTGGACGCAGCCCCGTTTTTGGCCCGGGGAGCGCCGGTGTGGACGTGTCGGGTCGGTGCGGGGCACCACACCGGACGGTGGAGGGTTCGGGGCGGGTCCTCGGGTGGACGGTGGAGGCGGCGACCCCGGTCATCCCCCGGACTGTGGTGAATGACTTCCGCGATCAGACCCCAGCTGGTTACCCTCTGGCTGCGCGCGCAGATCGAGCAACGCCCGCCGCCCGGCGTGCCCGATCTCGGTCCGACCGCCACGACCAGCGGGAACACCGGTGTCGTGGTGGTGGTACGGCGGCGGGATGATCCCAGGTCCACATCCACCCTCGACGACCAACCCGTGCGCTGGCCCGTTCCCGGCACAGCCCCCGGTGGGCCCGACGAGGCACGGGCCGCCGAACCGACCGGTGGCGGAGCGTGGGACGTGACCGGGTGCGGGCCGACCAGTGATGGGACGGACTGACGTGACGAGACTGATCGGACTGCTCACCGCCGCCACCGTGGCGGGAGCATCACTCGTGGCCGGCGCCGAGCCTGGCGAGGCCGTCACCCCGGCGCAGACGACGCTGACGACCATCCCCAGCGACCCCTACCGGCTCTCCGACAACGGCACCTTCGACACCTACGGCGAACGCATCGCCGGGCTCGAGACCCGGGTGACCCAGGCCAGCGTCGCCGAGGTGTTCGCCGACGCCAACCGGGAGGCGCGGGGCCTGTGCCACCCCACGGGAGTCGCCGGGGCCACCGGGTTCTGCTGGAACACCGGCGACGACGGCACCCCGGAGTGGTACCCGCAGGGCATCACCGCGTCCTGGGACGCCACCGGGGACGGGTCCTACGCTGGCCACCGCGCCCTCCTCGTGAGCTGGTACAACACCGACGACAAGGGGGTGCGGGTGTCGTTCGTGGACTACGACGACCCGGCCGCGCCCCGCTACCGGCACGTGCTGCTGGTCGAACCGACCAGCACCGACGACTTCCGGGCGGTGAACATCCACGCCGGCGGCCTCGCCTGGTACGGCGACCACCTGTACGTCGTGGACACCTCCCGGGGAATCCGGGTGTTCGACCTGCGCACGGTCTGGCGCACCGAGGGTGATGCGTCGAAGGACCGCATCGGCCTGGGGTCCGACGGCCGGTACTACGCCCACGACTACCGGTACGTCGTTCCCCAGGTGGGGGCGTACACGCAGACCGGGGGTTGCGTGCGGCCGCCGGACTCGTTGGACCAGCCGCTGTGCTACTCGTACCTGGCGGTGGACCGGTCGACCTCGCCGCCCTCGCTGCTGACGGGGGAGTACTACGACGGGGTGCCCGGTGCGCGCCTCGTGCGGTGGCCGCTGGACACCGACACCGGGCTGTTGACGGTCGACTCGGCCGGCACGGTCGCCGCCGACGCGGCCTACCGCTCGCCGCACACCAACCTGCAGGGTGCCGTGTCGCACGACGACACCTTCCTGATGGTACGGAGCCGGGGGCGGAACACCGGTGGGTTGCTCTACCGGGGTCAGGTCGGGGTCGCCAGCAGTTCCTCCGCGTTGCCGATCGGACCGGAGGACATCTCCTACGAGGCCGACAGTGGGCGGGCCTGGACCCACACCGAGTACCCGGGCAGTCGCGTCGTCTTCTCGGTACCTGACGCCATGCGGTGACCCACGGTGGCGCGTGGGAGCCGTGCCGTCCCGCTCCCGTGGGTCCGACCAGCGGATACACCGCAAGTCGTTCCACACAGGACGATCCGGCGCGGCCCTGTCGTCACCGACCGTCAGCTGTGGGCGGAACGGAGTGGACAAACCCGGTCGCGACGCTGTCTCCCCTGCCTATACAGTGTGATAACAGGGACTTGACATGCCATGCAGGGGGATGTAATTGGCTGGGCGGACCGGCACGCGGCTGCGTCGCGTGCTGAACCTCTACCTCGGACTGCTGTTGTTCGGTGGCGGACTCGGGCTGATGTTCCAGGCGGAACTCGGCCTGAACCCGTGGGACGTGCTGCACCAGGGACTGGCCGGGAGCACCGGCCTCCCGTTGGCGTGGGTGGTGATCGGCGTGTCCACCCTGGTGCTCGCGCTGTGGATTCCGCTGCGGCAGCGCCCGGGGTTCGGCACCGTCCACAACGTGCTGTTGGTGGGACCCATCATGGCCACCGTGATCGAGTGGGTCCCGGTTCCCGACCAGCTCCCGGCCAAGGTGGGGTTCCTGCTCGGCGGACTGGTGATCAACGCCGTGGGAACGGCGATGTACCTGGGAGCCGGTCTGGGGCCCGGCCCCCGGGACGGCCTGATGACCGGGCTGGCGGCGCGGGGCGTTCCGGTGCGGAGGGCCCGGACGCTCATCGAGGTCGCCGCGTTGGGCGTCGGGTGGTCACTCGGCGGCACCGTCGGGGTCGGAACAGTGGTCTTCGCCCTGGCCATCGGGCCCCTGGTGCACTTCTTCGTGCCGAGGCTGCGGGTCCCACCGGCAGCGCCGGCCCCGGCGCCGGACCCGGAACCGGCGCCCCCGGTGCCGGGCTGGTTCACCCCGGAAGCCGTCGGTGAGGCGGCCGGGGCCGCACGTCACGCCCCCGCCGGCGAACCCGTCTGACCGGGGCCCGGCGCCACGGACAACGCCGCGTCCGGGCGGCTCCGCAGGCCGTCGAAGGCGATCTTGACGAAGGCGTCGGCCAGGTCGACGGCGGTCAGACCCCGGCGGGGCCGGTACCACTCGATGATCGAGTTGAGCATGCCGAAGAGCAGACGACTGGTCAGCGCGGGGTCCACGTCCCGCCGGATGCTGCCCTCGCTCTCGGCGCGCTCCACCAGGTCGCTGACCAACCGGTCGAACTCGCGGCGGCGGGCCAGCGCCCGCCGCTCGGCCGCCGTGTTGCCCCGCACCCGCAGGAGCAGGGTCACGAACGGGAGTTCGTCCACCAGCACCGCGATGCTGCGGCGCACCACGTACTCCAGGCGGTCGATCGCCGGGCCCTGCTGGGCACCGGGTTCGTTGACCACGGCGAAGAGCTGGTCCAGCGCCCGGTCCACGCTGAGCCGGAGCAGCTCCTCCTTCCCGGCCACGTGGTGGTAGATCGCCGACTTCGTGATGCCCAGCCGGCTGGCCAGGTCCTCCATGCTGGTGCCGTCGTACCCGCGCTCGTTGAAGACCGTCACCGCGACGGTGAGCAGCGAGTCGAGGTCGTAGCCGGGGCGTCCCCGGCGGCTGGCGCGTTCGGCGGGCCCGTCGGTCATGGCGGTCAGTGTCTCAGGCCGGCCCCGTGGTCTCACGGTTGTCGAGCACGCGTCGTGCCTTCCCCGAGGACCGTTCCAGCGTGCCCGGTGCCACCACCTCCACCCCGACCCGCAGGCCCAGTTCGCCGCGAACCAGGTCGGACAGCTCCCCGCCCACGGCTGGCCAGCGGTCCGCGGCGAGACCGGACACCGCCTCGGCCCGGATCGTCAGCTGGTCCAACCTGGCCTCCCGGGTGAGTTCCAGCACGAAGTGCGGGGAGAGCCCCCGGGTTCGGAGCACGAGTTCCTCGACCTGCGTGGGGTAGAGGTTCACCCCTCGCAGGATGAGGAGGTCGTCGGTCCTACCGGTGATCCGCGCCATGCGCCGGAACGGGACGCCGGCGCCGGGCGTCAGGGCGGACAGGTCACCGGTCCGGTAACGGATGAGGGGCATGGCTTCCCTGGTCAGGGTCGTGATGGCCAGTTCCCCTCGCTCGCCCGGGGCGACCGGCGTCCCGCCCGGGTCGAGGACCTCGGGGTAGAAGTGGTCCTCCCAGACGTGCAACGCGCCGACGGCCTCCGGGAACTCCTGGGCGACCCCGGGACCGATGATCTCCGACAGCCCGTAGATGTCGACGGCGGTCAACCCCGACCTGCCCTCGATCTCCGCGCGCATCCCCTCAGTCCAGGGTTCGGCGCCCAGCACGCCCGTCCGGAGCCCGGCGTCCCGCGGGTCCACGCCCTGCCGGTCGAACTCGTCGAGCAGGGTCAACAGGTAGGACGGGGTCGCCAGGACGATCTCCGGTCGCAGGTCCCGGATGAGCCGCACCTGGCGGGCCGACATCCCACCCGAGGCGGGGATGACGGTGCAACCGAGGAGTTCCGCGCCGTGGTGCGCGCCGAGGCCACCGGTGAACAGGCCGTAGCCGTAGGCGATGTGCGCGCGCTGCCCCGGCCGTGCCCCCGCGGCCCGCAGCGACCGCGCCACCACCTCGGCCCACATGTCGAGGTCTCGCCGGGTGTAGCCGACGACGGTGGGGACGCCGGTGGTCCCGCTGGAGGCGTGGATGCGGCGCAGGTCGGTGGGAGGGACGGCGAGCATCCCGTACGGGTGGTTCCGGCGGAGGTCGTCCTTCGTGGTGTGGGGGAACCCAGCGAGATCCGACAGCGACCGGCAGTCCTCCGGACGCACCCCGGCCTCGTCGAAGCGGCGCCGGTAGAAGGGCACGTTGTCGTAGGCGTGCCGCAGCGTCCACCGCAGCCGGACCAGCTGGAGCGCCGCCAGTTCGTCGGCGGAGAGCCGGGGACGTTCCCCCGGCGCCCCGCGCCCGGTGCGGGACGGCGAATCGGAGTGGATGGGCTGGTCGGTCATGCGTGCGCTCCTGTCCCGGTGGCTCGTCCGGTGCAGTCGGTTCGGCGGCGTGGGACGGTCCGGCGGCGAGGGGTGGTCCGGCGGCGAGGGGTGGCGTCGCATTCGTCGCGGCGGAACCCGGTCTCCACCCCAGAGGTGGGCCGGTGGTGGTCCCCGGTGGGCCGGTGGTGGTCCGCCGGGATCCGTTCGGGACCGCCTGCTGGGAAGCTCGTGCCAGCGCCCGGGAAGTGGCCGACCCGCCACGGTGTGCGCGCGTCCCGCCGCCCGCCGTCCCGGGCCGGCCCCGGTGCCCTCGGAACAGTGGGCGAGGCGGAAGACCTGGTCGGGGCGCCGAGTGCCTCGGCGCGGAACCGGGTTCGACACCGAGCCCTCCCGCCCTGTACCCGACCGAATGGTCGGTGGGGAACCTCGGTCCCAGTAACGCAGCGCTAGGGCGCGGTGTCAAGGATCAGCAGAGGTTGAGCGCACTGTTGACAAGGGTGTCGGTGGATGCTGCCGCGCTCCCTGGGGCGAATTCTCAGTGCTGGCCGAATCGGTGACGTTGCGAACTCAGCCGGCGTGGTCAGTGGTGTAGGCGGCCAGCCGGTGCCATATGGCGGCTACGAGCCTGTTCTCGCTCTCAGCAGTGTTGACGCTGGAACCCTCACCAGCGGAGCCGCAGCGGAGCTCGACCGCACGGGCCTGACCCGCTAAGACCTGGCCGTCGCCAACCCCGTCAACGTCTCGATGTGGGCAGGACGGTCCTTGGGATAGCGGGCCAACCAGGCTTAACGACGCTGGCCCTTCCAGTCCATTGCGTGACGGCATGGAGGCGAACTGCCCACCGTCACCCCCACCACGGGCATTGCGGATGACATTGCCCACAGCCCACACCGAGGGAGGAACGAGGACAGTGCCCTCGGCGCGCCAGCGATGCGGACGTGCCGGATTCGGAACGTCCGGGACCCGGGGACACCATGGTCGGCCTGATCAGTCCGCAGACCGAGGCAACGACGGCTCCACCGCCGCTGCGGTGTCCTCCGCTATGGCGCACGCCTGCTCGGTTGTCTCCGCGTAAGTTACAAAAACGGACACGTGGGCCTGCTCGCTCAAGTCCAACGAAATCTGACAATGTTCCGATGGGGGTTTCACAATGATGCGGAGCGCCCGCAACGGTCCCACGCTGATTTCCTCG
>NZ_AGVX02000107.1 GCF_000239155.1 Actinoalloteichus spitiensis RMV-1378 | reverse complement strand
GCTGCCCGACGCGCTCACCCTCCCCGCCGTGCCCGCCGCCCTGGTGCTCGTCTGGATGGCCGCTGCCCGCGCCCCCGATCCCGCCATGCTCGCTCGCGCGGCGCTGGGCGGGATCCTGCTCACCGGCGTCTACCTGGTGGCGCACCGGTGCGCGCCCGAGGCCCTGGGCCTCGGGGACGTCAAGCTCGCCGCCAGCACCGGGACCGTGCTGGCGGCGGTGTCCTGGCCGTCGCTGCTGCTCGGGGCGCTCGGCGCGGTGCTGGTGACCGGCCTGGCCGGGGTGCTGGCCCTGCTCGCCGGGTGCGGGCGGCGAGCCACCCTGCCGCACGGGTTGCCGATGGTCGGCTGCGCGTGGCTGGTGACGGCCTGGCCGGGGTTCGGCTGAGCGCGCCGCCCACCCGCCGCCCGGAGGGGGTGACCGAGGCCGGACATGGCAGGATCGGCGCGTGTTGCGCTGGATGACCGCTGGTGAGTCGCATGGTCCCGCCCTGGTCGGGGTGCTCGAGGGCATGGTGGCGGGGGTGGGCGTCACCACCACCGACCTCAACGAGCAGCTGGCCCGACGTCGGCTCGGCTTCGGACGCAGTCCGCGGATGTCCTTCGAGGCCGACGACATCGAGATCATCGGCGGCGTGCGGCACGGCCTGACCCAGGGCGGCCCGGTCGCGGTGCGGATCGGCAACACCGAGTGGCCGAAGTGGGAACAGGTGATGTCTCCCGACCCGGTTGACGAGGACGTACTGGCCGGGTTGGCCCGCAACAAGCCGCTGACCCGACCCCGCCCCGGTCACGCCGACCTCGCCGGGATGCAGAAGTACGGGTTCGACGAGGCTCGTCCGGTCCTGGAACGTGCGAGCGCTCGGGAGACCGCGGCCAGGACGGTGCTGGGCACGGTGTGCCGGCGGTTCCTCAGCCAGGCGCTGGGCGTCGAGATCGTCAGCCACGTGCTCTCCATCGGCGCCGCCGAGTCCACCAGCGACCTGCTGCCCGGCCCGGAGGACCTCGCCGCCATCGACGAGAACCCGGTGCGCTGCTTCGACGCCGACGCGACCGAGGCGATGATGGCCGAGGTGGAGGCCGCGAAGAAGGACGGGGACACCCTCGGCGGGGTCATCGAGGTCATCGCCTACGGCCTGCCCGCCGGTCTCGGCTCCCACGTGCACGCCGACCGGCGGCTCGACGCCCGGCTCGCGGGCGCGCTGATGGGGATCCAGGCGATGAAGGGCGTGGAGATCGGCGACGGCTTCGCCACCGCCCGCCGTCGGGGCAGCCAGGCGCACGACGAGATCGACCCGGTGCCCACCGGGACAGGGGTGCGTCGCCGCAGCAACCGCGCCGGCGGGGTCGAGGGTGGCATCACCAACGGCGAACCACTGCGGGCGCGGGTGGCGATGAAACCCATCTCCTCGGTCCCCCGGCCACTGGCCACCCTGGACGTGACGACGCGCGAGCCGGCACAGGCCATCCACCAGCGGTCGGACATCTGCGCGGTGCCGAGGGCTGGCGTCGTCGCGGAGTCGATGGTGGCGCTGGTGCTGGCCGACGCGGCCCTGGAGAAGTTCGGCGGTGACTCGCTGGCCGAGACCACCCGGAACGCCCGCGCCTACCTCGCCGACCTGGAGCGTGACTGAGATGACCGGCGTCCGACCAGTCCTGGTGGTCGTGGGTCCTCCCGGCGCCGGGAAGAGCACCGTGGGCCGGCTCGCCGCCGAGCGGCTCGGGGTGCCGTTCCGCGACGTCGACGAGGACATCGTCGCCGCCACCGGCAAGCCGATCGCCGACATCTTCACCGAGGACGGCGAACCCGCCTTCCGGAGCTTGGAGGAGGAGGCCGTCCGCCGAGCCCTCGCCGAGCACCCCGGGGTGCTGGCGCTCGGCGGCGGAGCGGTACTGGCTCCCGGCACCAGGGCGCTGCTCGCCGACCACGCGGTCGTGTTCCTCAACGTCGGTCTCGCCGAGGGGGCCCGCCGCACCGGGTTGTCCACCGCCCGCCCGCTGCTGGCCGGTCTGAACCCCCGGGCCACCTTCCGGGCGTTGCTGGAGGCCCGGCTACCGCTGTACCGGGAGGTCGCCACCGTCGAGATCAGCACGGACGGGATCGAGCCGGAGCAGGTGGCCGACCTGGCCGTCGCGGCGCTGACCGGCACTGGCTGAGGAGCTGGGGCGGGGGAGGGCTACTCGGCCAGTCTCCTGGCGAGGGCCTCGACGATCGCGTCGGCCTGTTTCTCGTTGTCCTGGCCGAGCGCCTCGGTGACGGCGGCGGTGATCAGCGGAGCGAGGGCGTTGGCGATCGCCTCCGGGCTGGCCGGTTCGGTCTGCTGGCCGTCCAGCAGGCTGGCCACCGACCGCACCACGCCGTTGATGATGCGCTGTTCCGCGTAGCCGATGGCGGTCCGCGCCTTCTCGGTGGTGTCCACCACGGGGTTGCGCACCGTCGAGTCGAGCCCGGCGTTGGCGATCGCCGTGCTCAGCCGCTTCACGATGCGGTCCTCCATGTACCGCAGGGTGACACTCGCCGGTTCGGTGGTTCCGGTGACGGGATTGGTCCAGGTCTGCGACCAGTTCACGGTGTCTCCTTCGAGAATGCGGGCTACCGAATCCCGGAAACCGGGAATGTCCCCTGGCCAGTGCGCGGGGTCGATCTTCCGCGTCGGCGCCCATTCCTTGTGGGCGACGACCCGGTCGGCACCCATGCGCAGGTGTGCCAGCAACGCGGCGACCCCGCGCGGGTAGGAATCCAGCTGGGCGTCGGTCCAGTCGTTCCGGGTGCCCACGCTTTCCGCCTCGATGCCCAGCAGGTGCTGGTTCCCCGCATTGGCCGCGACGTCGCGCCAGGGGCCGCCCGCGCCCGCGTGGTAGGCGAGTCCGGCGGCGATGACGAACCAGGTGCCGTCCCGAGCGAGGCCCAGGTTGGCCAGCGGGCCGGCCAGGGAGCCGGTGCCGTCGCGCACCACCCCGAGCGAGGGGAAGTTGCCGGTGGCGGCGCCCGCGGTGTGGTGCAGCATGACGCCTCGGATCGCGCTGAGCGGGCCGTGTCCTCGGCTGGTCCAGCCGCCCTCCTCGTGCACCCGCAGTCCCTGCGCGCGGAGAGCGTCGGCCAGCCACGTCGCGTACGCCATCGGATCACCTCGAGTCGTGGACGGGGGCCGCACGGACGTGGCACGTCGTGGCCCTGAGGAAGCGCTCGCGCGCCCGATCGCCTCTGCGGTGAGACCCGTGCGGAAATGCGGGGACGGTGACGACGCCCTCCCCCGTCCGGTGGGTTGTCGGTGTCGACTTTCCGGGAAACCGGCTGCGGATGGTTGCCGTTGTCAGTTTGCCAAAAAGCGGTCACGATGTCCTCTCCCTTTCAGGTCAATCTCTTCCTCGTTCCACTGACCCTGTGCAGCAGTTGTCCGAGGATTGCGGACGGATTGCGATGAACGCGGGAACGAAGGTCCCCCGGTCGGCGGTAGGTCCCCGTTCGGGAGACCGAGTCCGGCCGCCGTGCGGGTGCCGCCAGGGGTGTCCGGCGGCGCGGGGGCGGCCGGAGCGCTTGCCGCACCGGGTGAAATGCTGGTTCGGGAGAGACGGGTGGCGCGCACGGGGGCCCGGCCGCGCCCCGAACCGCGAGGGAGCGTGATGACGGAACCGGTACGGGTGCGGGTGGCCACGGCCGCCCCCTATGACGTGGTGATCGGCCGCGGACTGTTGGGTGAGCTGGTGGAGGCCGTGCGCGGCGCGCCCGTCGCGGCGATCGTGCACCAGCCGAGCCTGGCCGCGACCGCCGAGGCCGTCCGGGAGGACCTCGCTGCCGCCGGCGTCGACGCGCACCGGGTGGAGACCCCCGACGCGGAGGACGGCAAGAGCCTGGCCGTCGCCGGGTTCTGCTGGGACGTCCTCGGCAGGATCGGCCTGCCCCGCGACGGCGTGATCGTCAGCCTGGGGGGCGGCGCGGCGACCGACCTCGCCGGCTTCGTCGCCGCCACCTGGATGCGGGGCGTTCGGGTCGTGCACGTGCCCACCACGCTGCTCGGCATGGTGGACGCCGCCGTGGGCGGCAAGACGGGCATCAACACGGACGCGGGCAAGAACCTGGTGGGCGCGATCCACGAACCCGCCGAGGTGCTGGTCGACCTCACCACACTGGACAGCCTGCCGAGGAACGAGTTGCTGGCGGGCATGGCCGAGGTCGTCAAGGCCGGCTTCATCGCCGACCCCGAGATCCTGCGCCTCATCGAGGCCGACCCGGACACCGCGACCGACCCCCAGGGGGACGTGCTCGGCGAGCTGGTGCGGCGGTCGGTCCAGGTGAAGGCCGACGTGGTCGCCGCCGACCTGCACGAGTCCCACCACCGGGAGGACCTCAACTACGGCCACACGCTCGGCCACGCCATCGAGCGCCGCGAGCGCTACCGCTGGCGCCACGGCGCCGCCGTCAGCGTCGGACTGGTCTTCGCCGCCGAACTGGCCAGGCTCGCCGGCAGGCTGGACGACGAGACGGTGGAACGGCACCGCTCGGTGCTCTCCGCGCTGGGCCTGCCCGTCTCCTACGACCCCGACGCGTTCCCCCAGTTGCTGGAGTCGATGCGGGGCGACAAGAAGGCCCGGTCCCGGGTGCTGCGGTTCGTGGTGCTCGACGGCCTGGCCCGCCCCGGTCGGCTGGAGGGACCGGACCCGACGTTGCTGGCCGCCGCCTACGCGGAGATCAGCGGGGGCGCGGCGAAGAAGAGCGGCGGGGTCCTGCTGTGAGGGTCCTCGTGCTCAACGGCCCCAACCTCGGCAGGCTGGGGCGCCGCGAACCGGCCGTGTACGGCAGCACCACCCACGCCGAACTGGTCGAGCGGTGCCGCGAACGCGGTGCCGAACGTGGCCTGGAGGTGGAGGTCCGGCAGACCGACCACGAGGGCGAACTCCTCGGCTGGCTGCACGAGGCCGCCGACGCCGGCACTCCGGTGGTGCTCAACGCGGGAGCGTGGACGCACACCTCCGTCGCGGTCCGGGACGCCTGTGCCCAACTCACGGCTCCCCTGATCGAGCTGCACATCTCCAACACGCACCGCAGGGAGTCCTTCCGGCACCACAGCTACCTCTCGGCGGTCGCCACCGGCGTGATCGCCGGCCTCGGGGTGCGCGGGTACCTGCTCGCCCTGGACTGGTTGGCCGAGGAGCTCACCGCCGGCGCCTAGCCCGGGCACGGCCCCTCGCCCGAGGGGCGGGTGTCCGGGGCTCGGGCACCCGCCCCCCGGCGTTCTCAGCGCCGGTCCAGTTCCTCGTCGAGCACGGCGCGCACCCGGTCGGGAGGGACGCCCCACCGCTGGGCGGCGGTGACCAGGTCGAGCACAGCCGCCCGCACCAGCTCCTCGCGTTCCTCGTCGCCGAGCTGGGGGCGGTCGAGGACGACGGTGCCCCTCCCGACCCGGCTGGACAGGTAGCCCGCTCCCTCCAGTTCGCGGTAGGCGCGCGCGACGGTTCCGGTCGCGATGCCCAGGTCCTGCGCCAGCTGCCGGATGCTCGGCAGGCGCGAACCAGCGGGCAGCGCGCCGGTGTCGATCAGCGTGGCGAGCTGCGCCCTGACCTGTTCGTACGGGGGAACCGGCGCCTTCGGGTCGATCTCGAGGATCACGCCGCCATCCTGCCCCGCACCGGCGGTGCCTCGCGGCCGTGCAGCCAGCAGGCCAGCGCGAGCCCGCTCAGCGCGGTGCCGCTCGCGAACAGCGCCCACCCGGCCCAGGGCGGGAGCGCCGCCACCGGGGGGATCGTCGCGCCCGCCAGCAGGCACAGCAGGGCTCCGGCGGTGCTGGTGAGGCGCTGCGCGTCGTGGGACCGGATCGACTCCCCCACGACCCAGTCCTCGTCCGCGCCCTCGAGGGCGGGGCTCTCCAGCAGCCGGCGCCGGGCGAGCAGGCTGGCCAGGCCCACGGTCACGGCGAGGCAGGCGGTCGCGAACGAGGCCCAGGGCGAGTACCCCTCGGGCACCGGTAGCGCCACGGCGAGGACGAGGAACACCGCCGTGCAGCTCAGGGCGATCACGGGCACGGCCCGAACCCACGAGCTGACGTAGTGCTCCGCCAGGCGGGGGGCCAGCAGGGCGGCCCGGGGCTGGTCGTCGGGCGGGCGTTGGGCGAGGCGCCGCTGCCGGAGCGCGCTGGCCAGCACGATCCCGCCGAGGGAGCCCGCCAGCCCCAACAGGACGGCCCGGGTGCTCGGCGCCTGGGTCAGGGGAGCGGTCAGCCAGCCCAGGCCGCCGCCGACCAGCGCGTACCTGCGGCTCCGCCCGAGGGCGCTGATCAGCGCGGGGGACTCGGCCGCCGTCGCGGGCAGCCGGTGCCACACGGCGAACGTGCGCAGGGAGCGGCGGGAGATGGGCTGGGTGGCGGCGACGAAGGTCCACAGCGGCACCAACAGGGTGAGGCCCAGCAGGAGCGCGATCGAGTTGGCGTCGGGCACGGTGTTCCTCCCTCGTGTATCACCGAGTTGATACATTAGCTCACATGGACGGTGGACGGTGAGGAGCTCCGAGGTGGAGACGAACTGGGGCGCGCGGCGCAGGGTGCTGGGCGCGCTGGGCGCGGTGCTGGGAACCGGGGCCGTGGGCGTGCTGTTCTGGTGGGCCGGTGTGTTCTGGCCCCACCTGTCGGTGGAGGTGGTGGGAGCCAGCGGCACGGGCGTCCCAGTCCTCGAACTCGAGGTCACCAACGAGGGGCCGTTGGAGACCGTCGTGCGCCGGGTGGAGTGGGCGGGGGCGGAACCGGGAACCGAGGCACTCCCACCCGAGGTCGGGGTGATCCCCGCCGGGGGAGCCGCGCGCGTCGCACTGCCGCTGACGGGCTGCCCGCCCTCGGAGGGGGGAGGGGTGGAGGTCCTCGCCAGCGCGCCCGCGCTCGGCATGAACGTGTTGGAGTTCCCCCTCGCGGTGCCCCAGGCGCTGCGGGCCGAGCTCGACCCCGCCGGGCGCTGCGCCCAGTGAGCACTGCCGGCCGTCCCGGCCGTCGCCAACGGCCCGCGGACGGGGCTGATCAGGCCGAACGCGTTGAACTCGCCCACAAGTCGGTGAAGGTGTCCCGGCGCGTCTCGGGCGCTTCTAGACTGACGCTGCCCGGGTCGTCCGTTCCGGGGGCCCGGTCTGTTTCCTCCGGGTTGCGGCGAACGCGAAGGGGTTTGGGCGTTGCCCGGTTGGTTGACCGAGATGCGCGGGCCGGCGGTGACCGGCCGGACCGGCCGCGCGGGGCGGCTGTGCGCCGGATTCGCCGCCGTCGCGCTGGTGGCCGGGTGCACCGGTGCCGAAGGCTCCCCATCGGTCCACCTCGACGCCGTCGAACCGCTCGTGGTACCGGCCGACGGCGACGAACCTCCCGCCGAACCGGTGCCGTTGTCCACCGACGCCCACCGGTCGAGCCCCGGTGTCGTCGCCTCCGGAGGGCCCAGCGCCCCCTACAACTACGGACCCACCGTGCTGCGCGACGGCGGCCGGTACCGGGCCTGGTGGTGCAGCCAGCTGCCCTACTCGCCGCCTCCGGGCGACGACATCCTCCACGCCGAGGCCACCGAACCGGGCGGGCAGTACCGCGCCGCCGACGGGAGCCCGGCCGTCCCCGTCTTCTCCGGCAACCCGGGCGGGTTCGACGGGATGCACACCTGCGATCCGTCCGTCATCAAGGTCGACGGCGTCTACTACCTCTACTACACGGGAGCGCCGGGCGACCACGCCGACGGCAACGCGATCGGCGTCGCCAGCAGCCACGACGGCCTGAGCTGGACACGGCTCGCCGAGGGGCGGCCGGTGGTGACGGCCGCCGAGGACGAGATCCGGGACAACGCCTACGGGGCGGGGCAGCCCGCCGTCCTCCACCTCGACGGCTGGTTCCACCTGATGTTCACCGACACCACGGCCGCCGCGGCCGGCTGGAACGGGGCCGGTCAGTTCGTCCTCCGGGCGCGCGATCCCGAGTTCCGCACCGAGCTCCAGGCCCTGACCGAGGACGGCTTCCGCCCGGTGGCCTCCGCCGCAGAGCCCCGCACCTTCTCCGTGGTGGACGCCTTCAGCGCCGACTGGATGTGGGTCGAGGCCTTGGACGCCTTCGCCATCGCCCACCAGACCGAGACCGGCACCTCGATCACCTTCTGGGACCGGGAGTTCCGCTACCACCCCTACCAGCGCATCCTTGTCGAGGGTCCCTGGCGGGAGGGGCCTGGCCTGGTGCGGGACCCGCTCGGCCACGCCCCCACCAGCGTCACCGACCCCTGCGGTCGGGTCCCGATCGACCTGCTCCGCGCGACGACGGAGGAGACGGCACCCACCGGCATCGCCCACTTCGGCCTCGACATCCACGGGATCGACGGGTGCCGCGACGCGGAACGCGCCGCCGCCGTCCTCGACGGGTTCGCCGTGCCCTCCCCCGAACGGACCGTCGACGTGGTGGTCGACGGGGCGCTCGTCCGCGTCGAACGCCGGTCGGTCGCCGAGCGGCTGGCGGTGCGGGTGCTGGACGAGCGGGTTCCGGCGCTGGAGGGGCTCCCGGTGATCGCCCGGGTGAACCCCGGCGCGACCGCGGTCAACGCGCCCGACCGTCCCCTGGCCCTGCTGCTCGACGACGACCGGCTGTGGCCCGTGGTCGATCCGGAGGTCGCGGAGCTGAACGACTCCACCACCGTCGAGACCTCCGTCGAGAGCTGGGAGCGGCACGAGCTGGGAGCCGTGCTCCACGCCGGCAGCCGCTGAGGCGGGC
>NZ_AGVX02000108.1 GCF_000239155.1 Actinoalloteichus spitiensis RMV-1378 | reverse complement strand
GTCCGGGGCGGGCGGCGGCGCCGGGGGCGCGGCCGGACGCCGCGGCGCGACCCGAGGCGGAGGGTTGGTGGTCTCGGTCCGGTTCAACGAGAACGACCAGCCCTCGAAACTGCCCAGTGGGGGCTTGCGGTTCATGACTCCCCACTGGCTGTACTCCCAGGTCCCGCCGTTGGGGGAGTGCCAGTAGGACCAGTAGGCGGTGGCCGGCGGCGTGTCGATGCACGGTTCGGCCTCGGGGACGGGGAGGCCCTCGATCCGGCAGATGAAGGCCTCACCCCACCGGTTGGTGCCGGTGATGTTGATCCCGGCGTTGCGGAGCGCCGCGTGACCGGTGGCCTGGTCTCCGTGGGCGCAGCGGATGATCGTCTGCCCGCCGAGCTCCTGGAAGTCGACGACCACCGTGACGCCGTTGGCGTCGGGACAGTAGCCGGCACTGCCGGACGTCGGAACGGCCGACCTCGGTCGCGGATCGGCGGACGCCGTGCGGGTGGACGGGGCGTCACCGGTCGCCGGTTCCGCCGCGAGGGCCACCCCCGGCCCCACCACCAGACCGGCCGCCATGGTGACGGCGAGCAGGACGGTGGCCGGCCGCCGTCGAGATGAAGGACGTCCCATCAGTCGCTCCCGACCCGGTGCCGGGACATCCACAGGAGCGCGGAACCGCCGAGCAGCAATGCCCCCAGCACCGCCACGGCCACCCCGAGCCCGGCGCCGGTCCGGGCCAGCGGTGGCGGCGACTTCGGGTCGACCCCGGCGGGGTCGACGGGCGGGGGAGCGGTGCCGGTGGGCTGGGACGCGGCCGGTTCGGAGGACGTCGGAACCGGCGAGGAACCGGGCGGTGGCGTGTGCGAGGTCTCCGGCGGCGCCGAGGTGGTCGTCGGCTGCGAGGTGTTCGGTGGCCGTGGGCCCGGCTCCGCCTCCCCGGTCTCACCGAGCGGGACCTTCGCCAACGCGAGCACGGCCTGAGCGGTGGCCCGCCGCCACTGGTCGCGGGCCATGTCGGTCACACCGTCCTCGACGGCGGCCGCGAAGGAGTTGGGGTTGTAGGCGATCGCCCCACGGTCGGCCGAGCCCGCACCCGCGTTGTCCTCGGTCAACTGGAGTCCGGCGACGTAGTCTGCCGCCTCCTCGGCGGCGTCCGGCATCCCGGCGGCGGCCAACGCCTGCCCGGCAAGTCCGCTGCTGTTCGTGTTCGACCCGGCCGTCGGACCGGAACCACCGAAAGAACCGTCATCCCGCTGCACCGAGGCGAGCCACTGCGCGCCCCTGACCGCCGCCGCACCGGCGTGCTCGGCGCCCGCCCTGTCGGCGGCCAACAGCGCCTGCACCGCCATCGCGGTGGAATCCGGGTCCAGGACCGCGTCCGGGGAGGAGTCGCAGGACTCCGACGGGGTGCCGAACAGCTCGGGCGAGAGCCGGAACCCACCCGAGGAACACTGCTGGCGGATCAGGAAGTCCACCGCGGACTGCGGGACCCCACCGCTGCGGGCCAGGCCGATCACGCCGAGGGACTGCCCGAAGGTGTTGGACTGGTCGGCCGTGCCCTGGTCCCGCAACCGCCCTTCCTGCGTCCCGGCCTCCGGGCCGGCGATCAGGTCCAAGGTCTCCTGGCGCATGTCGTGGCCGCCGAAGTCGGTGGGGTCCCGGTCGGCGGCGACGGCGGCGACCAGGATCTTCGCGGTGGCCCCCGCGACGCGCACACCGGGCACCCCCCAGTCGTCGTGGCTGTTGTAGGAGCGGACGTTCGCCGCCACGGCGTCGGCGACCTCCTCGACGGCGGCGGGGTCGGCGTTCGTGGCCGCGAGCGCCAGCAGCGAGTCGATCGTCAGGCCCCAGTCAGCACCGACGAACCCGGGCATGCGCCCGTCGACCAGTTCCCCGGCCAGCCAGCGGCCGGCGGCCACCGCCTGCCCGAGGTGCGGGTTGGACGGGGCGTCGTCCAGCACGACCGCGTCGGAGCCGGCCGCGCTCTCCGGGGCAGGAGTGCCCGTCGGCGTGGGCGGTGCCGTCCTGGTGGGTTCGTCCACCAGGACCGGGCGGACCGGGTCGAGCCGTGGGGGCGGGTTGTCGTCGACGTCGCGGTTGAGGGCGAAGGACCAGCCTTCGAAGCTGCCGGGGGGAGGGGCGCGGAAGGTGGCTCCGTGGCTGCTGTACTCCCAGTCGCCCCCGTTGGGGGCGTGCCAGTAGGACCAGTAGGCGTGTGCGGGCGGGGTGTCGACGCAGTCCTCGGTGTCGGGCGTGGGCAGCCCGTTGATGCGGCAGATGAAGGACGTGCCCCAGCGGTCGGTTCCGGTGACTTCGAAGCCGGCGTTCTCCAGGGCGTCGAGGCCGGTTTCCTGGGGGCCGGGTGCGCAGGCGACGAGGGGCTCGGTGGCGGCGAGTTCCTGGAAGTCGACGATGACGGTGACGCCGTCGTCGTCGGGGCAGTAGCCGGGGGTGGCGGGTGCCACCACCTCGACCGACGTCACGGTGGGAGCGGTCGGCGGTGGGGCCGGTGTCGCGACGGCGGTACCCCCGCCGACGAACAGGGCGACGGCGGCGGCCGACACCCGGAGGAGACGGGACCTGGACATCGTGGCACCTCTGGCGGTCGGGGAAGCCCGGCCGCCCGGCCGCCGCTCCGGGAGCCGGCCACCCGAGGTGGACCGGCGGGCG
>NZ_AGVX02000109.1 GCF_000239155.1 Actinoalloteichus spitiensis RMV-1378 | reverse complement strand
GGCGAACGGCGGCCGGGCCGCCGTCGGCTCAGCGGAAGACGAACAGCACGACCGCCGTGGCGATCCCGCCGAGCACCAGGAAGACCAGGGCGGTGCGGAACGGGAAGCGGAAGTAGGGCCGCCCGCTGTCCAGTGAGAACCGGCCCGGCCCGGTGAAGACCAACGCGGCCGCGGCTGCGGCCAGCAGCAGCTTGTACTCGAAGCCACCGTCCGGGGTCAGGAAGAAGCCCTCGTCGAAGGTGAACACCACCGACGCCACGGCGAGCCCGAGCAGCGGCACCGAGGCCAGCGAGGCCAGCAGACCGATCACCAGCAGCGCGCCGGCCACGATCTCGGTGATCGCCGTCGTCATGGCGAGCGCGCTGGTGTTGGTGAAGCCCATGTCGGCCAGGCTGTCCGCGAAGCCGTCGAGCCCCGGGGTGCCAGCCCAGGTGAAGAACTTCTCCAGTCCGTGCGCGATGAAGATTCCCCCCACCACCAGGCGGAGCAGGAGCAGACCGAAGGCCGGTCCGGGATCCGCACCGGCGTGGTCCGCCGCGCCAGGAGCCCGCATCGGAGTGGTGTTACCGGAATCGCCGTCGTTGTAGTGCACGAGGCAAGGGTAGACACCGCTGATCGACGGTGGCGCGGAGAACCGCCAGATCGCCATGAAGCCGTGACGCCCGGCCGGTGGTGACGGGGTCAGTAGGCGCCCCGCACGACGTTGGTCGGTTCCTCACCCGCTACGAAGAGCTCGATCTGCCGTGCCGCCACGGCCCAGCTCCGCTCCCGCGATCCGCTCACGCTGCCCCCGACATGGGGTGTCAGCACCAGCCCGGGAACATCCCACAGCGGGTGCCCGGCCGGCAACGGCTCGGGATCCGTCACGTCCAGGGCGGCCCGCAGGCGGCCCGAGGACAACTCGGCGACCAGCGCGTCCGTGTCCACCACCGGCCCCCGAGCGGCGTTGACCAGCACGGCTCCGTCCGGCATCGCGGCGAGGAAGGCGGCGTCGACCAGCCCGGTGGTCTCGGGTGTCAGCGGCACCATCAGCACCACCGCGTCGTGCCGGGGGAGTTCCCCCGGCAACGCGTCCAGCCCGAGGACCCCCTCCCGGGGAGTGCGCGCCACGAAGGTGCAGGTGGCGTCGAAGGCGAGGAGCCTCCGTTCCAGTTGCCGGCCGAGGTCCCCCGCACCCACGACGAGCACCCGCCGCCCCTGCATGGTCTCCGTCGGGTGGTAGTCCCACTCGCCCCGCCGCCGGGCGTCCTGGAACCGGGGGAGGTCGCGGTAGATGGCCAGCAGCACCGCCATCGCCCACTCCGCGGTGCTCCCACCGTGCGCGCCCCGCCCGCTGGAGAGCGTGACACCGGCGGGCAGCCGACCGGCCAGTGGTTCGACGCCCGCCGTCAGCAACTGCACCAACCGGAGTCTCGGCAGCCGCTCGACGAGGTCCAGCACCCCCTCCGCCGCGAGGAAGCCGGGCACCAACACCTCCGCCTCGGCGGCCTCCGGCGGCAGCTCGGCGGACTTCGGGTCGAAGAGCACGGGAGCGACACCGGGTATCCGGCCGAGGACCTCGGCACCGAACTCGGTGGGAACCAGCACGGTCACAGTCACCTGAGCACCCTAACGAGTGAGCGGCGAGGGCGGCACCTCCGAGGACCGGTGCGGCCCATCACCGGCGGTGGCCGCCCGGCGGCGGCCGCCGGCGGGAAAGCCGGC
>NZ_AGVX02000110.1 GCF_000239155.1 Actinoalloteichus spitiensis RMV-1378 | reverse complement strand
ACCCGGTCATCGCCGTCGCGGCGCCGCCGGCCGGTGACCGGGACCTGCCGGGCGCCAGCGGTTCGGGGTCGGCGGCGGTCGCGGCACCGCTCCCGCCCCACCGCCCGCCGGCCGGGTCCGGTGTGCCGGGTCGCCCGGCCAGGGATCACGGGCCCACGGGGAGACGGCGCCGCGCGTCCCCGGGGCCGACCGGGAGGGGAGCGCTGCCCGACCGCCGGGCCGCGCCGGCCGGCCACCGCCGCCGGGACACCCCACCGGAGCGCCTCGGCGACCCCGGTGACCCGCCGGGTGCTCGGTCGGCGCCGGCCGCGGCCGGTTGCCGGGGCGTCCCCGTGACCGGCACCGCCGTGGACGGAGGCTCGTGCTGATGAGCGGGTCCGTGTTCCGGGTGCTGCTGCGGATCGAGGTGCACCCCGGGATGTCCGAGGGCTTCGAACGCGCGTGGGCGGAGGTCGGCGCCGCCGCCACCACCCATCCCGCCAACCTCGGCCAGTGGTTGGGCCGGGACGCCGAGAACCCCGACGTGTACTGGGTGCAGAGCGACTGGGTCGACGCGGCCGGGTTCCACGAGTTCGAGCACAGCCAGCGGCACGTCGTGCACCGCCGGAACCTGGGCCCGTTCCGCGCCGGGGGGTCGATGACGACGATGACGGTCCTGACCCACCTCCCACCCGGGCAGCGGGTGGGGAGCCACGCCGAGTGGGAGGCGGCCGGATGAGCGGTCCGATCCACGTCCTGCTGTTCCGCACGCACCCGGACCCCGACGAGGTGGCACGCGCCTACCGGCAGGTCAGCGCGGAGCTGCGCGGCCAGCCCGGGATGCTCGCCGACGAACTGCTCCGGTCGGTGTCCGAACCGGACGAGTACCTGTTGTCCAGCCGCTGGGAGAGCCTGGACGCGTTGCGGTCCTGGCAGCGCGGTGAGCAGCACGACCGGGTGCCGCCGTCGCTGCGCGTGCCGAGCGACCGCCCGCTGGCCGGGGGGTACGGCCTGTACCAGCCGGTCAGGGCGGGGTGAGGCGAGGGCCACGGGGTGGGGCGGCCCGCTCCCGTGGCCGTGCCCACCCCCTCCCCCCCCCAGTCCAGCCCGGCCCAGGTCCGCCGAACCCGGTCCAGTCCAGGGCCGAGTCCAGACCCCGTCCCCACCCCTGCACCTGACCTGTCCCCGGGAGTCCGGGCCCGGCCCGCCGCCACCCCTCGGCGCGACGTCCGGACACCCCCGATCGCCACCCAGTGATCGCCGCCGCCCGACCGGCCGGCGGCCCGAGCGGAGGGATCTCCAGGATCGTGCGGCTCACCACCGACCCCCGCACCGTCTCCGGCGGCACGGCCGAGACCGACGGTGCCTGGCTCGCCTGCTCAGGATGTCGAAGCCTGGTCTACCGCCGGCGCTACCTCCGGCTGCTCAACGTCTGCCCCGACTGCGGGCGGCATGGCGGACTCGCGGCCGCCACCCGCGCCGACCAGCTCCTGGACGCCGGATCCCCGGCGGAGATCGAGGTCCCCGAGGTCCCCCTCGACCCGCTCGGTTTCGTCGACCAGCGCCCCTACCCGCACAGGCTCCGCGACGCCGCCCGCGACACCGGGTCGCGGGACGCGGTCCGCTGCTACCGGGGGACCCTCCACGGCCAGCCCGTCGTGCTGGCCGCGATGGACTTCCGGTTCCTCGGAGGCAGCCTCGGCACGGCGGCGGGCGAGGCGGTGACCACGGCGGCGGAGACCGCACTGGACGAGGGCGTGCCGCTGCTGCTCGCCACCGCCTCGGGCGGTGCCCGGATGCAGGAGGGCGCGCTCGCCCTCATGCAGATGGCCAGGACCAGCGGGGCGATGGCGGACCTGGACGCGGCGGGCCTGCTGACGGTCACCCTCGTCACCGACCCCACCTACGGCGGGGTGGCCGCGTCCTTCGCCATGCTCTCCGACATCGTCGTCGCCGAACCGGGTGCCCGCATGGGGTTCGCCGGGCCGAGGGTCATCGCCCAGACGGTGCGGGAGAGCCTGCCCCCGGGGTTCCAGACCGCCGAGTTCCTGCTCCGCCACGGACTGATCGACGAGGTCCGCCCCCGCGCCGAACTGCGCGGGTTCCTGGGAACGGCCCTCGCCGTCGCCTGTGGACGCGCACCGGCCGACTGGGGCGCGGGCACCCCCGACCCGGTGGTGCGGGACCCGGACTCCCTGCCGGCCCGACCGGCGGCCGCGCGGGTCGACCTGGCCCGCCACCGCGACCGCCCCACCACCCTCGACCACCTCGGGCGGTGGCTCGACGGCTTCGTGGAGCTGCGCGGTGACCGGTTGGGAGCCGACTGCCCCGCGATCGTCGGGGGGATCGGCATCCTCGACGGGCTGCCCCTGCTGGTGCTGGGACACCAGAAGGGGCACGGCACCCGCGAACTCGTCGACCGCAACTTCGGCATGGCCACCCCCGGCGGCTACCGCAAGGCGCTGCGGCTGATGCGGCTCGCGGCCAAACTCCGGCTGCCCGTCCTCACCCTCGTGGACACCCCGGGGGCGCACCCGGGGGTGGACGCGGAGGAACAGGGCCAGTCCTACGTCATCGCCGAGTGCCTGCGCACCCTCGGCACATTGCCCGTGCCCGTCGTCAGCGTCATCACCGGGGAGGGCGGCAGCGGCGGTGCCCTGGCCCTCGCCGTGGCCGACGAGGTCCTGCTCTGCGAGAACGGCATCTACTCGGTGATCAGCCCGGAGGGCTGCGCGGCGATCCTGTGGAAGAGCCCGAACGCGGTCGACGCCGCCGCCCGCGCCCTGCGGCTGAACGCCGCCGACCTGCTGCGGCTCGGCGTCGTCGACGGGGTGGTCCCCGAACCGGACGGTGGCGCCCACCAGGACCCCCGCCGCGCCAGCGCGATCCTGCGGGACGCCGTGATCAGCGCCCTGAGCCGACACCGGACGACGGACCCCCACGACCTGGTCCGCGCCCGCAAACGGCGGTTCCGCCAGCTCGGAGCCGCCGACACCGGAACCGATCGGAGGGAGCCAGCACGATGACCGCACTGCACACCAGCGAACCGATCAGCGGCAACGGGGGCATGGGAACCACGGTGACCGGCTGCGGCGGGCCGGCCGCGTTGGACGCCGCCGTGCGCGCCGTCACCGAGACGCTCCGGTCCTCGACCGGAACGCCGAGACGGATACGGGTCCGCTGCGGGGAGGCGAGCATCGAGGTGGACTGGCGGTCCGGGGACGGCGACGCTGCTCCCACCGCCTCCCACGCCGCCGCGACCCCGGTGGCCGAGCCGGCCGCCGCCACCGGACATGTCCTCACCGCGCCGCTCGTCGGCACCTTCTACCGGGCCCCGGAACCCGGCGCGCGGCCGTTCGTGGAGGTCGGTGACCAGGTCGTCGTCGGCCAACAGGTGGGCATCGTGGAGGCGATGAAGCTGATGAACCCCCTGGAGGCCGACCACGCCGGTCGGGTCACCGAGATCCTCGTCGGTGACGCCGAACCGGTCGAGTACGGGCAACCGCTGTTGCGGGTCGAACCGGACGGGGAGCAGGAGTGATGGACGCCTCCCGAACGACCAGGCCCGGGGTACCCGCACCGTCCGGTCAGGCCCCACCCGAGGCC
>NZ_AGVX02000111.1 GCF_000239155.1 Actinoalloteichus spitiensis RMV-1378 | reverse complement strand
TCAGGGCGGGTCCGGGGACGCTCGAGCGGACACCCTTGGCGGATGGTCGTCGTCGGTGGCCCCGGGAGGCAGCGCACGGTTCCGCCCGGGGATCGCACCCGGCGCCCCGCACGCCGCCCCCCAGCAGTCCTCTGAGGACGGTGCGGGAACGCGGGTCGCTCCAGAAGGGCGGGAGCAGGGCGAGCAGGGACGCGGGAGCCGGGGCACGGCACCTCCGGCCCCCTGCCATCGACCGGTCCCGCTCTACACCGTCCGTTCCGGTCGCCTGCCGAGGACGTCCAGGTAGTGCGGGTTGACCATGATCCCGAGGATGTTGCCGAACGGGTCGACCACCGAGGCGGTGACGAACCCCGCCTCACGCGGGGTCGGTGCCTCGTGGGAGGTGGCGCCCATGGCGAGCAGGGTGTCGTGCACGGCGGGCAGGTCGTCGACCGCCCAGTAGACGACCGCCCCCGCCGGCCGTTCGGTCGCGGCGTGTGGAGCCCAGTGGCGGGCGAGCAGGCCGAATTCGTGCTGGTAGTCGCCGATGCGGAACTCGATGTACGCGGGCGGCCCCTCTTCCGGCCGCACGAAGTAGGGATCGATGCCGAACAGCTTGGCGTACCAGGCCGCGGCGGCGCCGACGTCGTCGGCGAAGAAGGTGGTGGTGGTCAGTCCTCGCAGCATGGGTTCGCCTTCCGTTTCCGATGATCGCGGGGACGACCGTAGGAGGAGAAGTGCTCACCTCCTGGCCACTTTTCCCGGCAGACTCGGCGGATGCGTGCCGACCGCCTCGTCGCGATCCTCATGCTGATGCGGACCAGGGCCCGGGTGACCGCGGCCGAACTCGCCGCCGAACTCGAGGTCTCGGTGTCCACCGCCCGCCGTGACCTGGAGGCGTTGTCCTCGGCCGGCGTCCCGGTGTACCCCAGTCCCGGCCGGCACGGGGGCTGGTCGCTGGTGGGCGGGGCGCGCACCGATCTGAGCGGGTTGACGGCGGGTGAGGCGACCGCGTTGTTCCTCCTCGCCGGGCCGGGGGTTCCGATGACCAGCGAGCTCCGCTCCGCCATGCGGAAGCTGTTGGCCGCGCTGCCCCGGACGTTCCGGGGCGACGCGGAGGCCGCCTCGGGTGCCCTGCTGGTCGATCCCGTGGCGTGGGGCGGGGCCGGACGGGTGCGGCCCCCGCTGCTCGGGACGCTGCGGGACGCGGTGGTGCGCGGGCGACGGGTTCGGCTGACCTACTCGGGCCGGACGGAGTCGACGAGGCTGGTCGATCCGTGGGGGCTCGTCGACAAGGACGGCACCTGGTACCTGGTTGGCGGGACGGAGCGGGGGCGACGCTCCTTCCGGGTGGACCGGGTGGTCGACGTGCTCCTCACCGACGAGGCGGCGCACCGGCCGCCGGGGTTCGACCTGTCGGAGGTGTGGGGGGAGGTGGTTCGTGACGTGGAAGGGCGGCGGTCCGGTGTCGTGGCGACGGTGCTCGTCGTGGCGCGGTACCTGTCCGCGTTCCGAGCGCAGTGGGGCCGGCACTGCGAGGTGGCGGGCGAGGGTGGGGACGGCCGGGTGCGGGTGCGGGTCTCGGCGCACCGGGCGGTGTCGGTGGCCGAACAGCTCGCGGGGTGGGGTGCCGTCGTGGAGGTGGTCGAGCCGGCGTCGGTCCGGGACGAGTTGGCCAGGATCGGCGCGGAACTCGTCGGGCGTTACGGACCGGCAGTGGAGCCGCCCGGGGGAGGAGGCCCGGGAGCGTGAACGTCCTTGGGCGGTGGCATGACTGGCCCGTTCGCAGCGGTGGTGGCTGCCGGGTGGCTCCTCGGTATCACGGAGCCACCCGGCGAGTTGCTAGTGCCTCGTCCGGGCCGGGGTCACATGCGGTCCGGGGCACTGATGCCGAGCAGGTTGAGCCCGTGTCGCAGGGTGCGTGCCGTGAGCTGGCAGAGGGCGAGTCGGTTGCCGCGAACAGGTTCTTCCGCGTTGAGGACGTGGCAGGCTTCGTAGAAGCTGGTGAAGGCGCGGGCGAGGTCGTAGAGGTAGCCGCAGAGCTTGTGCGGCTCCAAGGTCTCGCCGACCTCGGTGAGGGCCGTGTCGTAGGCGTCGAGCTGGAGAGCCAACGCGCGTTCAGCGGGCTGGAGTTCGACGGTCGGGTCGATCACGGCTTGAGGGTCTCCAGCTTTGCGCAGGATCGAACGGATACGGGTGTGCGCGTACTGGAGGTAGACGCCGGTGTTGCCGTTGAACGAGACCATGCGGTCAACGTCGAAGGTGTAGTCCTTGATCCGCGAATTGGACAGATCGGCGTACTTGACCGCTCCGATGCCCGCCTGTTCGGCGATCTGGTCCAGTTCCTCAGCGGGGAGGTCGGGGTCCTTCTCGTGGACCACGGCGCGCGCACGCGCCACGGCGTCGTCGAGCAGATCCATCAGGCGGACCGTGCCGCCGGCGCGGGTCTTGAACGGGCGGCCATCGGGGCCGAGGACGGTGCCGTAGGGCACGTGTGCCGCCTCGACGTTGTCGGTGAGCCACCCCGCGCGGCGAGCCGCCTCGAAGATCAGCTGGAAGTGCAGGGCCTGCCGGGAGTCCGTGACGTAGAGCAGGCGGTTGGATTTCAGGTCGTGGATGCGGTAGCGGATCGTGGCGAGGTCCGTGGTGTCGTAGCCGTAGCCACCATCGCGTTTGCGCACCATCAGGGGGATGGGGTTGCCGTCCGGGCCAGTGACCTCCTCGGAGAAGATCACGAGAGCGCCTTCGCTCCCCACGGCGATTCCTGCCTCGGTCAGTTCGGTCACCACATCGGCGAGCAGGTGGTTGTAGAACGATTCCCCAACCGAGTCGTCGGGCGTGAGCAACACGCCGAGCCGGTCGTAGATGTCGCGGAAGGCCCTCTCGGACTCGGCGACGATCTCCCTCCAGCGTGTGACGGTGTCGTGGTCGCCGGACTGTAGCGCGACCACACGGCGGCGAGACCGGTCGGCGAATTCCGGGTCGGCGTCGAACAGAGCGCGGGCGGTGCGGTACAGATCGTCGAGCGCGGAGGCGGCGGAGGTGCCCGGCTCCAGCTCGTCGTGGTGCCAGGTGGCTTCCGGGTGCTCGTCGAGGTACTGGATGAGCATCCCGAACTGGGTCCCCCAGTCGCCAAGATGGTTTTGGCGGATCACTTCCGCTCCGAGGAAGCCGAGGACACGCGCGAGGCTGTCGCCGATGATCGTGGTGCGCAGGTGCCCGACGTGCATTTCCTTGGCGATGTTGGGTGCCGAGTAGTCGATCACGGTCCGCTGGCCCTCATTGGGGGTGCCGACGCCGAGACGAAGGCTGGCCAGGCGAGCGGCGAGCTGGTTCCAGATGAGCTGGTCGGGCACCGTGATGTTGAGGAACCCCGGGCCGGACATGTCGACACGTGTGATCGGCCCTCGGTCGCCAGCCACGGCCGCGATGAGCGCGTCGGCGAGTTCGGTGGGCTTGGTGCGGGCGCGCTTGGCCAGGGCGAGGGCTGCGTTCGACTGGAAGTCGGCGTGCTCGGATCGCCGGACGAGTGGATCGGCTCCGGCCAGCTCTGGGCGGGCATGGGCGATCGCCTGGGACACGCTGTCGGCGACCTGGCCGAGCAGCGGCAGCACCTCGTGGTTCGTCACTGAGTAACCCTCCTTCTCAGCGTTCATTGTCCCAGGCCGCAGCGCCAGCCTGCGTGCAGCCCGAAGTTGTCTGATCACGTCGCGGCATGCACCGTGATCAGGCTTGAACCGGCGGCCGTCCATTTGATGGAGAAGGCCGTCTCTAAAGAGCTGAGCGAGTCCGCGACTGAGCGTGCGGCGTAGGTGCTCGCCGGGTGAGTAGCCGAGAAAGTCTTTGCCGGTGGCCTCCTGAGGGCCGACAGTGATGGCTGTGACCGCCTCGGTCAGCGTGTGGTGCCTAGAACCGTCGAGGAGAGTGACCGCGAGCAGCGCAAGGGCGTATTCGGCGCGTTCGCGATGTCCGATGTAGGCGGAAGCGTCGCCACCGAGGAAGACATGAGGGCTGGTCAGGGCGTTGAGGATGAGTCGGTGTGCGAAGGCCCGGGAATTGAGGTACCAGGGCTCCACAACCACGGGGGAAACGACAAGGTTGGCCTCGCTGTCGGCCTCGAAGCAGCGCAGCCCAACGGCGGACTCGACATCGGTGAAGCTTGCGTGCACCTTGATGACGTGGTCGACCTCGGTGTCCAGATCGAAGCCGTGCACGCGATGCAGGTTGAGGACGGCTTCGACGAGGCGGTCCAGATCCTTCGCAGCGAGGGGGTGCCGGCTAACCAGGACGAGATCGAGATCAGACCGCCGTGTTGCGGTGCCAGCAGGGTGAGAGCCGTACGCCAGGCCATATCCCCCGTCTCCGACGAACTGGTGACGCAGTGCGTTCGCCGCCACGTACGCGGCATGCTGGATGGCCTCCATGTACTACCTCGGCAGGTGGTGGCGCGGGTGGGGGGGTGGCGTGAAAGTCGATCACGTGAACGCCACTGGGCAGGGTGATGTCGCCGGTTGGCTGTTCGTAGCGGCTGACGAATTCGCGAATCTCGCGCTGCACGCCGGCGTCGTTCACAAGGGCGGGGAAGCTTTTGAGGTGGACGACGTTGAACCAGTCGATCGCGGCATCGGTGTTCGGTGCCCACGCGGTGCCCCCGCAGCGCGTGTGCGTCACTGTTCCGCTGCCGGATTCTTCGACCATGCGGAGTCCGTTCAGCAGGAGATTGAGTGTGTAGCTGCGGCCTTCCTCGGGGAAGGGTGCAATCCGCTCCCATAGGCTGGTTACCAACCGCTGTTCGGGGGTTTCCGAATCGAAGAACAGTGCCAGCAGGTGACCGCTGGGAGCGAGTAGGCGAATCATATCGTGAATGAACGCACTGGCCTTGCCTCGGGCGGCGTCCAGGTCGGCGGCCGGTTGGATGCCCTCGGCGGTCATGGCTTCAAAAAACTCGCCGAGCGGATAGCTCAGCGACCAGAACGCGCCGACGAGATCAAACGTTCCTGCTCGTCCCTCGCTGAGCAGCTCGGCGACGGCATCGCGGGTATCGGCGCAGAGAGTCCGGGCGTACGGGTATCGCTGACCAACCGCGTGGATCATGATTGGGCTGTAGTCGGCTACTGTCAGGCTCCGGGAGTATGGCACTAGTCGGTCAGTGACACGCCCGGTCCCGCATCCGAACTCGACGGCGGTGAGGCTTCTCATGCTCTGGCCATAGTGGATTCTCAGTACCTCGCTGATCAACTCCAGATCTTCACGGCCGTTGTAGTAGTGGGGCAAGAGGCAGCGGTGGTACACGCCGTCAGTCTCGTAGACCGAGCGGAAGGGCTCCATCTCCGTCATCGGATGTCTCCTTCGAGTGCATGTCCGAGCTCGGTGACGTAGTTGATCACTTCCACCATGTGCACTTCTGTGGTGCGCGGATTGTTGGCCATGAATCGCAACGGGTGCAGCGTCGCTCCCGCTCGTAGTAGGCCGTGATCGTCCGGCAGGCTAAACTGGTGTAGATACCACGTTCCTTCCAAGAGCATCTGTTTGTGGATGCACTGGTTCACCGCATTGATCCGTGCGATGTGTTCCATGGCGATGGGCGGTTTCAGGCGGATGTCTTTGGGTAGGTAGATGAAGGCGACGGCCGCAAGGTCCGGCTCGTGCAGGCGCAGCAGGCGTGGGTGCTCTTCGAGCAGGTCCGCGAACCTTTGAGCCTTGCGCACGCGGTCCTCCGCGAGGGAGGCCAATCCGGCGCGGCCGTGGGAGAGCATCATCATCCACAGCTTCAGCGACAGCCATCCCTTGGTGCCGAGGAACGGCGTGACCTGGCCGAAGGCGTAGTCCTCCTGCATGATCAAATCTGAGTAGCTCGACACGGTGCGCAGGCTGGACGGCTGGCGGACCAGTAGAGCGCTCAAGCCATAGGGAACGGCCATGACTTTGTGGGGATCGACGGTTGCGCTGTCGAACTCGCTGATCCCGTCGATGAGGTGGCGAAGCTGGTCGCTGAACGCCGCCACAAGTCCCCAGCAGGCGTCGACGTGGAGCCAAATCCGGGGCTCGATCGCGCGGATCACGTCGTGGACGCGGCGTAGGTGTTCCACGGTTTGAGTGCGGCTGTCCCCGGCGTAGGCGACGACCGCCATGATATGTTCGCGATGCCGACGCACCGCCCGTTCCAGCGCTGTGAGGTCGTAGCGGAAGTCGCGGGTTTCGACCTCGATCGCCTGGTCGCCAACTCCGATCCAGGTCAGTGCGCTCCTGATGCTGTAGTGCCCGATCCCGCGTGGCACGATCACGCTGAACTGATCCGGATTCCGGACACCCCCGTGCATGGTCTCGGGTACCTGGTTTTCGCGAGCGAGCATCATCGCCACCGTGTTGCTGGACGTTCCGCCATGTGTGATCACACCGCCCACATCCCACACCGTTCGAATATCGGCTACCGGCGGATTGACGTAACCCAGCAGTTCACGTAGCCAGCGCAACACCGCGATCTCGACGAACGTCGCGCTCGGTGAGTCGAAGCTCTGGTTGATCAGGTTCTGCTGCGTAAACATGGCCAGCAGGCCGCCCGCAAGCGCGGCCGGGTCGTCCCCGGTGTCGCCGAAACCCAGAAAGCGAGGACTGGCCTCGTTCTTGCACAATGGAAGAGCGGTCCGTGCGAAAGACTCCAAGACGGAATCGACGGTGCTGGACTCATGAGGAAGATCGCGCACCAGCAGGTCTCGAATCCGATCTGGTGGGAGCCGCCGACGAAAGATGTCTCGCTGGTCCTTGAAGTTCAACCCGATGTCGACCACTCGTCGCAGCAACGCGGTCATCGAAGCGGTATCGACTGGTGAACTTGCTTTCGATTCTTGTTCCGCTCGCCGGGTGCTCACTCGCAACTCCTTGTGATGAGTGAAAGGGAATCGAGAAGGACAATCCTGGCCGGCCAGGTGTTACATTGGTCCCGCCGAACGGGTGGACTCGTGGTCCACTTCACGGCCGGTCTGTCCGGAGGGCCCATCGTCAGGGACAATGTGGACCGTGCAGAGGATGCCGACCGCCCAGTACGAGCCGTGGATGCGCAGAGCGCTGGAGATCGCACGCATGATGCCCGACCCGGGAGCCGAGGACCCGCCGGTCGGTGCGGTGATCTATGACCGCGACGGCAAGGAGATCGCCGCCGCACACCACGACCGTGCCCGGACGGGAGATCCCACCGCCTACGCCGAAATCCTTGCGTTGCGCCAGGCGGGCCAAGTGCTCGGGACGTGGCGTATGGAGGGCTGCACTCTCGTGACCACGCTCGAACCGGGGACCATGTCGGCAGGTGCGCTCGTGCTCGCCCGCCTTCCACGCTTGGTCATCGGTTCATGGGATAGGTACAACGGCGCTGTGTCATCGCTGTGGGACTTGGTTCGAGATCGTCGTCTCAACCACCGCGTTGAGGTCATCCCGGAGGTTCTGATGGTGGATACGGACACCTTGCTCAACACCTATCTCGACACGCCCCAAACGTCCTGATCAAGCCGGGCTCGACCCGAGGGAGGTGGCATGTGAACGTGGCTGGAAGTGAGGTCCGGCGGGCCGTCCAGTAGCCGACGACGTGTACCCGTGCAGCTCAGTCTCCACCGTTCGAGCTTCCTTGTTAGCACTGCGTGAGAGTCGAGCTGGCGGCATGGTCCGACCGATGCCGATATTCGGCATCTTCGGCGGGAGTTGCCGCATCTGGGTTGACCCACACCAGGCGAGCAGTGATGTCGGGACCCCAGTTGAAACCGCGCAGTGCGTGCTCCGGGGAGCTGAGGTTCATCCTGAGGCCGCCGTCCACGGCGACCACTGCTGCGTGGTCGTCGAAGGCGATCCCCCAGGCAGCGACCCGGGCGTCCACACGGTCGCCGTATTCCTGCACGACGGCGAACATGCGGGGGGCGAAGTCCGCGACCATGCTCTCGATCAGTTCCATGAACTCGGCACGGTCGGGCAGTCGTGGCCCGGTTGTGTCGCCCGACGTCTCGTGCAACGCGTTGGTCATGGTGCTCCTCACTGGACTAGCGGCCGACCACGTGAACGCCTTTCGTATGCGCTGCCGTGGCTCCTTCTCGTCAGGGACAAACGTTAGAACTTGACATCAAAGATCGTAATGCTCCGATCGGGTAGATCTTTGATGTCAAAGTCGTACATGTAGGGTCTAGTTGGATCGCTCTTGGACGGAGGTGCTCGCGATGGCTGGCTCGTCAGCGCCGTTGCGGCGGTTGGGCGCGGAGTTGCGACGACTGCGCGAGGCGGCTGGTCGGACCCAATCCGACGTGGGTGCGGCGATCGGTCGTACTCACGCGACGATGGTCAACTGGGAGTCCGGGAAGACGAAGATCAGCAAGTCGGACCTCGTGTGCCTGCTCGCCGAGCTACGAGCGCCCGCCGAGGTGCGCAAGGGCCTGGAACAGCTTCGTGACCAAGCAGGGCGAGGGGCTTCCCCGTGGGCGGTCTACGGCCTGCCGGAGTGGCTACGGCCATTGGTCAGCTTCGAAGAGGACGCGACCACCGTGACGACGTTCGAACCGGTGCTCATCCCTGGCTTGTTGCAGACCGAAGACTACGCACGGGCGCTTCACGCCGCCGGACGGCACAAGGTCGCGGCCGGTTTCGTGGACAAGTGGATTGCCGCGCGGATGCAGCGGCAACAGCGGTTGAGCGGGCCCAAGCCGTTACGCCTGCACGCGGTGATCTCCGAGGCTGCCGTGCGACTGCAGGTCGGAGGCCCGAAGGTATTCGCCGATCAGCTCCGGCGACTCCTCGACGCGGGACGGGCGGACAACATCACGGTCCAGGTGCTCGCGGCCACCAAGGACGGATATGGGGGCGTTGGCAGCAACTTCACGGTGCTGCACTTCCTCGACGCCAGGATCGATCCGCCGCTGGGATACTTCGATGGGCCGCTGGGCGGCCACATGGTCAGCGACGAAGGCGATGTCGTCACGCTGGTCAACATGTTCGATGACCTCCGTCATATGGCGCTGTCCGAGGCTGACTCAGCCGAGATGCTGGCTGCCATACTGGACCAGCAGCAACGGAAAGGTGCCGCACATGCGTGATCTGTCCACGGCCGCCTGGCGCAAGTCGAGCTTCAGCGACGTAGGAGGCAACTGCGTCGAGGTCGCTCCACTGCGCGATGGCCGGATCGCCGTACGGAACAGCAAGCAACCGGAAGCGGGGGCGGTGTTGTTCACCCCTGCCGAGATGGACGCCTGGATCAAGGGCTGCAAGGCGGGCGAGTTCGACGACCTGGCGGGCCCGGGCCGCTGACTCCGCGCGGTCTGCTGGAGGCTCGGGGACGGCCGGCTTGAGGGGGACTCCCACCGCGCGGTGATCTCGGTGGGAGTCCCGACACCGCTGCGCACTCGGCCCATCGGCGCGGTGGGTGATGCCGTGTGCGGGCACGCCTGCCCGGCGGCGGGCCACGGTGAGGCACGAACCTACCGTGGCCCTGCCCCGCCCCCGGGGCTCGACCTGCCGGCGGGGCGGCTCCCCGTGACTCGGGGCGGTGCCCGGTGCGCTACCGCCGGATGGCGTGGTCGACGAAGTCGAGCAGCGCGGGGATCTGGTCCAGCAGGCGGGTGGAGTCGTCGATCGCCCACGAACCGAGCACGCCGTCGGCGCAGCGCAGGATGATGGTCGCGACGCCGCGCGCGTCGAAGTCGCGGAACTCGCCGTCCCGTTGTCCTCGTTGGAGGATCTCGGTGAGCGCGTCGACCTCCTCGGTGAGCTCACCGGCGAAGGCGGGGGAACCTTCGGGGGTGCGGTGGTTGGCCATGATCTGGCTCATGGCCAGGAACTCGGCGCGGTGCTCGGCGTAGAACTCCAGCTGTGCGCCGATCCAGGCCCTGACCTGTCCCGAGGCGGTGCGCTCGGCCTCGACGCGGCCGCTCATGTGCGCCCAGGCTCGTTCGAAGAACTGGGACACCACCAGCCGGAGGATCTCGTCCTTGCTCTCGAAGTGGTAGGTGATGACGCTCTTGCTGATCTCCGCCTTCTCCGCGATCCGGGCGAGGGAGGTCCCGGCGTAGCCGAGTTCGGCGACGACCTGGGTGGCGGCCTCGACGATCTGGGCGCGGCGAGCCCGTTCGATGAAGGAGCGGCGTGGTGGGTGGTCGTTCGGATCGGGGCGTTCTGCCATGCGCGGATCGTAGGCCGCCCCGGGAGCCCGTTTCCGGCTCCGCGCGTCCCCGGCGCTCATGTCGCGGCGTGGACGAACAGCAGGGCCAGCCAGGACCAGCCCAGGGTGATCACCAGCTTCTGGATGAGTCCCAGGCGGGCGGAGTCGTTCTCCCAGGCCTGGCCGAAGGCGTGGAAACCACCGAACAACGCGACCGTGACGGCCCCCGAGAACCAGGTCCAGAGTGGACCGGGCAGTGCGAAGGTGGCGACGAGGGAGGCGACGGGCAGCGCGGTGAACACGGCGGCGCCGGCGTGGTCGTGCAGCTGGTGGCGGCGGCTGACCTCGGTGGGCGTTCCCTCCGGGGTGCCAGGGGGATAACCGCGCATCGGATCCATCGGGAACACCCCGGAGGCCACCAGGGCGAGACCGAAGAAGCCGACCACGACGGCGAGGGGGACGCTGCCCAACTGCGCGGGCAGGGCGGGCGCGGCGGCGGTGATCAGCAGGCCGCAGACGATGAAGTTGGTGGTCTGGAGCCAGCCCCGGTCGCCGAGCGCGAGGGCGCTGACGGGGTGTCGGACAGGGCGGTAGCCCGGTCTGGTCAGGCCGTCCAGCAGGAACACCACGACGAAGGCCACCGCCGCTCCCGCGCCGGCCCAGAGCAGGGCTGTCACGAGCCGCTCCTGGCCTCGTGCGGTCCGGGTGTGGTCCGTGGCGTCGGCGGGGCGGGTGGGACGGGCCTGGCGGGCGGGGCGGGACGTTTTTCCGTACGCATGGACCGAATGTAGTCCAGTCGGACTGTTTCCGGGTCGCGTGGTCGGAAGCTGGCGTTGCGGGGTCGTGGGGTGGCTGGTCCGAGGGGGCGCGGGGTCGGACCGCCCGGAGTGGACAGCGCCCGGGGTGGGCAGCGGCCGGGGTGGACAGCGGCCGAAGTAATTGTACGATGGTTCTAGTTGTCTTTATGTCCAAATACTTGGGGGACGCATGACTGGGATCTCGGACCGGCTCGACCCGCCCCGGGCCGGCGCTCGGGAGTGGTGGGGCCTCGCCCTGTTGGCGTTGCCCACCCTGCTGCTGGGGCTCGACGTGACCGTCCTGTACCTGGTCCTGCCCGGGCTGGCCGTGGAACTCGAACCGAGCGCCACCCAAACCCTGTGGATCATGGACGCCTACGGTTTCCTCATCGCCGGCTTCCTGATCACGATGGGGACGCTGGGCGACCGGATCGGGCGGCGCCGACTGCTGATGATCGGCATCGCGGCGTTCGGGGTGGTCTCGGTGTTCGCCGCGTTCGCGCCGACCGCCGAGGCGCTGATCGTGGCGCGTGCCCTGCTCGGGGTGGCGGGGGCGACCCTCATGCCCTCCACCCTGTCCCTGATCAGCAACCTCTTCGTCGACCCGAGGCAGCGCGCGGTGGCGATCGGGGTGTGGGCCACCATGTTCGCCCTCGGGATGGCCGCCGGGCCCGTGCTCGGCGGAGCCCTGGTGGCCACCTTCTGGTGGGGGGCCGCCTTCCTGGTCGCCGTCCCGATCGCCGTGGTCGTCCTGGTCGTGGCTCCGCCACTGCTGCCCGAGTACCGCGCCCCCCGCGAAGGCGCGTTCGACCTGCCCAGCGTCGCGCTGTCCCTGCTGGCGATGCTGCCGGTCGTGTACGCGATCAAGCACGGGGCCGCCTACGGGATCGACACCGCGACCCTCGTCGCGGTGCTGGTCGGTGGCGTCTCCGCCGTCGTGTTCGTCCGCCGCCAGCTGCGGCTGCCCTCACCGCTGCTCGACGTGTCGCTGTTCTCCAACCGGGCCTTCTCCGCCGCGCTGACCGTCCTGCTGGTGGGGCTCGTCGGTGTCGGCGGCGTCATGTTCCTCGTCACCCAGTACCTCCAACTCGTCGAGGGCCTCTCCCCGGCGGTCGCAGGGCTCTGGATGGGGCCGCCGGCCCTGGCGATGCTCGTGGCGGCGATCGGTGCCCCGCTACTGGCCAGGCGCTTCCGGCCAGGCCTGATCATGGCCGTCACGCTGGCGTTGTCCCTGGTGGGCTACCTGTGCCTCGCCCTGGCCGGAACCGGGGGGCGGTTGACCGTCGTGGTCGGGTTCGCCCTCGTATACCTCGGACTGGGGGCCATGGCGGCCCTGGGGACCGACATCGTCGTCGGCGCGGTGCCCCCCACCAGGTCCGGTTCGGCGGCGGCCATGTCCGAAACCGTCCAGGAACTCGGGGTCGGACTGGGGGTCGCCGTTCTCGGCAGTCTCGCCACCGCCGTCTACCGGGCTCGGATCAACCCGCCCACCGAGCTGGACCGGCCGGTCGCGGACGCGGTGGGTGACAGCCTGGCCGGCGCGTTGGCCGTGGCGGACGGGACGACGACGCGGGTGGTCGAGCAGGCGAGGATCGCCTTCACCGACGGGCTCAACCTGGCGGCTATCGTTGCGGGTGTGGCCATCGCGGCGGTCACCGTCCTGTGCGCCACCGACCTCCGGCACATCGGCCCCTCGGGCGGTTCGGAGCACTGACGACCCGCCCACGGGAATGTCGGGAGTAGGGCGTGGGTGACGAGGGCACGACCACGGACGGGCGGCGGGTCCGAGGGCAGCGCCGGCGAGCCCAGATCATCGAGGCGACCCTGACCGTCGTCCGCCGGGACGGCGCGGCCGGTGTGACCCACCGCGCCGTGGCGAAGGAGGCCGGCATCACGACGAGCCTCACCACCTACTACTTCGCCACTCTCGACGACCTGCTGGTGGCGGCGCTCACGGAGGTCGCCGACACCTACACCGAGCACATCCGACGGATCATGGACACCAGCGACGACCCGGTGCGGGACTTCGCCGCGCTGGTCGCCGCATCGGCCGGGGAGGGGCGTGAGCGGGCCCTCGCGGAACGCGAACTGTCCACGCTGGCGGCGCGTCGACCCGCTCTCCGGCCGGTGGCGCGCCGCTGGCGCGAGCGTGTCGCCGACCTGGCGTGGCTCCGGACCTCCGACCCCCGCGCGGTGGAGGTGTTCGTTGCGGTCTCCGAAGGTCTGTGCGCCGCGATCCTCCTCGACGAGGGCCGGGCGGATCCGGAGCACGTGCGCGCGGTCCTCGAACGCGCCCTGGCGGGCGGCTGACGTCGACCGCCGACTCGCCGACGGCTGACGCGGACGTCACTTCCGAGCCCCTTGTTCCCTTAGGTAAGGCTTGTCTAAGCTGCGCGGGTGACCATGGCGCAGCGGGATGCGATGACCGGCCGATCCCTCGTGATCGGCTACGGGGGTTCGCCGGTGGTGTCGGGCGCGTCGATCGAGCTCACGGCCGGGCGGGTCACCGCGCTCGTCGGCCCCAACGGGTCCGGCAAGTCGACCGTCCTGCGTGGTCTCGCCCGGCTCCAGGCGCTGAGCGCGGGGGACGTGCGGCTCGGGGACGGCAGTGACGCGGCCGCCCTGTCCGCGCGGGACTTCGCCCGCCGGGTCACCCTGCTGGCGCAGAGCCGGCCGACCCCGGCGGCGGTGACGGTGCGGGAGGCCGTCGAGTACGGCCGGCACCCGCACCGCCGTGGTTGGCGGGGCAACGACGTCGGGGGGCCGGCCGCCGTCGCGCGCGCCCTGGAACTCACCGGCATCGCCGACCTCGCCGACACCGACGTGGACATGCTCTCGGGCGGCCAGGTCCAGCGGGTGTGGTTCGCCAGCGCCCTCGCCCAGGACACCGGGGTGCTGTTGCTGGACGAACCCACCAACCACCTCGACCTGCGGTACCAGATCGAGGTCCTCGAACTGGTGCGTGAACTCGCCGACGGGCACGGGGTGGCCGTCGGGGTGGTCCTGCACGACCTGAACCAGGCCGCCGCCGTCGCCGACCGCGTTGTCCTCATGTCCCGGGGCGCCGTCGTCGCGGACGGGCCACCCCACGACGCGTTGACCGGCGACCAGCTGAGCGAGGTCTACGAGATCGAGATCACCACGGCGGTCGACCCGTTGACCGGCGAGCTGGACATCCGCTCACCCCGGCAGCGGGTCCGCCGGCCCGTCGCGTCCTGACCCTGTTCCCCACTCCACCTCCGTACCGCGCTCCGGGACCGCGAACCCCGGAGCGCGCGAAGGGAACCATGAGAACCTCACGAGCACTCCCCAGCCTGTTCGCCCTGACCGCGGTCGCCGTGCTGACCGCGGCGTGCGGCACCACCCACGAGGCGGCCACGCCCAGGACCGAGGCACCCGAGGGTGCCTCCGACCAGGTGGTCAGCATCGTCGACGCCCGGGGCGAGACGGTGGAGCTCCCGGCCCCGGCCACTCGGGTCGTCACCCTGGAGTGGATGCACACCGAGATCGTCACCAGCCTGGGCGTCGACCCGGTCGGGATGAGCGACATCGCCGGGTACGACAGCTGGGTGGGCGCGAGCGTCCCGTTGACCGGCGACCCGGTCGACGTGGGCGTCCGACGGGAACCCAGCATCGACGCCGTCGCCGAACTGGAGCCGGACCTGATCCTGGGGCCCGAGGGTTCGATCCCCGACGGAGCGGTCGAACAGATGGAGCGGATCGCCCCCATCGCCTTCCTCGGCGGTGGGAACGCCTCCGACCCCTTGGGTTCGGTCCTCGAGGACTTCCGGAGCGTGGCCACCCTCCTGGGCAAGGAGGACGTGGCCGAGCAGGTCATCGCGGAGATGGACGAGACGATCGAGGCGAACCACGCCGCGATCGAGGAGGCCGGGCTCGCCGGTACCCCGGTGGTCCTCGCCTCCCCGTACGCGGAGGGCGCGAACCTGACGATCCGCATGCACGGCCCGCGCACCGCCGTCCAGGTGGTCGCCGAGCGCATGGGGCTGGCCTCGGCCTGGGAGGACGAGGGGGATGACGCGTTCGGGTTGTCGAACATCGACATGGAGGGCCTGACGGCGCTGCCGGACGACACCCACTTCCTGTACTGGGGCAACGACGACGAGGAGAACGTGGTCGAGACGGCCATGGCGGGCAACCCGGTGTGGGACAACCTGCCCTTCGTCCAGGACGGCAACGTCCACCGCGCGGCCGTGGGGGTCTGGCCCTACGGCGGGCCCGAGTCGCTGTCGGCCTGGAGCGACGACCTCGTCGCCCAGCTCGTCGCCGAGTAGGAGTTCCCGTCGTGACGACCGCTCCACCGGCAACCGTCCGGCAAGCCAACCCCACCAGCGGCCCCCCGGCGGAGGGGGGTCGCCGTCGCCCCTGGCTCCCGCTGCTGGTCACCCTCGTCTTCCTGGGGTGGCTGTGCGCGGCGGCGGTGGTGCACCTCACCCAGGGCACGGCGGCGCTGAGCACGGGCGACCTGTGGGCCGTGCTCACCGGGGGCGAGTCGCTGGACACCGCCGCGGCGGTCGTCACGGCTTCCCGCGTTCCCCGCCTGTTGGCCGCCGTGCTGGTCGGCTGCGCGCTGGGCATCGCCGGCGCGAGCATGCAGGCGGTGGCGCGCAACCCGCTGGCCGCTCCCGACACGACGGGCGTCAACGCCGGCGCCCACCTGGCCGTCACCCTCGCGGCGGTGCTCGGCGCCCAGCTGGGGGCCGTGCCCAGCATCGCCGTCGCCTTCTGCGGAGGGCTCGCGGCCGCCGCCGTGGTGATGGGGCTCTCCGGCGGTGGGGCCGCGTCCCCGGTGCGGCTCGTCCTCGCGGGCTCGGCGATCACGCTGGGCCTGTCCTCGATCACCTCGGCGGTGCTGCTGCTGTTCCCCTGGGAAACCCAGGGCCTGTTCGCCTGGGGGGCTGGTTCGCTCGGGCAGAACGGGGTGAGCGCCGTCCGGGGTGTCCTGCTGTTCGCCCTCCCGGTGGCCGTCGCGCTCATCCTCATGGCGCGCCGCCTCGACCTGCTCCAGTTGGGGGACGACGCGGCCCGGTCCCTGGGCGTGCACGTGGGACGTACCCGTGCCGTGGTCGTGGTCCTCTCCGTACTGCTGGCCACCAGCGTGGTCACGGTGACCGGCCCGATCGGTTTCGTCGGCCTCTGCGCGCCACTGCTGGTGCGCCTGGTCGCGTCCCGCGTTCCGGGGCTGCGCCGGCACCGCACGTTGTTACCGCTGGCGGCCCTCGCCGGCACGGCGCTGGTCCTCACGGCGGACATCGCGCTGCGCGCCACCTTCGGCCCGGTCAGCGGCGTGACGGTGCCCACCGGGGTGGTCACCAGCGTGATCGGCGCCGTCGCGCTCATCCTCCTCGCGACCAGGACCCGGTCCACCCTCGAACCGGACACGCTGGTCACCATGCGCGGCGGCACCGGGTTCGGGCGCCGGCACCCCGGAGTGGTCCTGGCCGTCGCGGGCGCGGTGCTGTCCGGATCCGTGGTGGCGGGTGTCCTGCTCGGGGACACCACCGTCCTGCTCGGCGACGTCTGGAACTGGACCACCGGCCGTGCCGCGCTGGTCCTGGAGATCGTCCTGGACAGCAGGGTGCCCCGGGTGCTGGCGGCCCTGCTCGCCGGTGCCTGTCTGGGACTGGCCGGCGCCCTCGTGCAGACCGTCACCCGCAACCCGCTCGCGGATCCGGGGATCCTGGGTGTGTCCAGCGCCGGCAGCCTGGGCGCCGTCATCGTGATCGTCTCGGTGGGCGCGCCCGGCTTCGTCCTCGTCCTCGGCGGCTCCCTCGCCGGGTGCGCGCTCGCCGGCCTGCTGATCTTCGCGCTGTCCTCCCGGGGCGGCGTCGACCAGGGGCGGATGGTGCTGGTCGGGATCGCCATCGGGGCGGGCACGTCGGCGGTGACGACCCTGCTGCTCGTCCGCACCGACCCGTGGAACCAGAACAAGGCCCTGACCTGGCTGGGCGGTTCGACGTTCGGCGCCCGACCCCTCGAGCTGCTGCCCATGGTCGTGGCGTTGCTGGTGGCGGCCGTGGTGGTCGCGCGGTCACACCGGGATCTCGACATCGTCCAGATCGACGACACGACCCCGAGGGTGCTGGGCGTCCGGCTCGACGCGAGCCGCGTCGCGCACGTGGGTCTCGCCGTCCTCCTGACCGGGGCCGCCACCTCGACGATCGGGCCGGTCGCCTTCGTCGGCCTGGTGGCCCCGCACGCGGCCCGGATCCTCGTGGGCAAGCGCCACCTGCACCAGCTGCCCCTCACCGTCCTGCTCGGCGCGGCCCTGGTGGTGATCGCGGACGTCGTCGGCCGGACCGCCATCGCACCGGCGCAGTTGCCCGCCGGCCTGACCACCGCCGTCGTCGGCACCCCGTACTTCCTGTGGTTGCTGTGGCGGATGCGGGCCGGCCGCCGGGGCCGGGGTTGACGGTTGGCGCTGGGGAAGGCGCGCGGAGCCGGTCGGGCCCGGGCACACCGGGGGCACGCCCCACCGGGCGGCCGGGGCTGTCCTGGGCCGCCGTTGGCGCCCCGCCTAGTCGAGGACGGTCCGCGTTCCCGTGACCTCCCGCAGGGCCGCCCGCAACCGGACGTCGTCGACGAGACCACCCCCCGGCCCGTTCACCCGGGTGTCGGATTCGAGGACCGGCGTGAGGGCGGCCGAGACCCGAGCCCGCAGCGCGGGTCGGGGGCTGGCCGCCTCCCGCACCGGCCCCGTGATCTCGTCGGCCACCCGCACGCCGTGCCCAGTGGTGAACGAGGCCGTCAGGACCGCGAGACCCCGGTCCACGGTGTCCTCCGGGGAGATCGCCCCGAGGGCCCAGAGCGCCCGGATCGCGACGGCGCTGGCGTGGTGGCTGGGCGCCGAGCAGGAGGGGCGGCCGTTCCTGGCGATGTCCCGGAGCAGGTCCACCCACTCGGTCCGCGACCGGGGGTCGCGTTCCACCAGCTCGGTGCCGAGCGCGACGGCCGCCGCGAACGGGCGTCCCGCCGCGTCCGCCACCGCCCGCAGGGTGGGCCACACCCGCTCGACGTCGTCGTGCTCCGCCACGGCCCTGGCCGCGACGAGCTGGCATTCCCGGGCCGGGTAGGAGGTGCGCGCGGATCCGTCGAGCAGCCGGAGGCAGGCGGCCCGGACGGCGGGGGAGTACCGCGTGACCCAGACGGCGAGCAGGTCGGCGTCGGCCCTGGCGTCACCTCCGACCAGCTGCCAGGCCTCCTCGAAGGTCAGCTCGTGTTCGTGCGGGTCGAGCACCGCCCAGGCGGTGAGGAGCCACGCCTCCGCCGGGTCGCCGTCCGGTCGGACGGACCGGAGCGCCCTGGCCGTTCGCCGGCGCAGCCCGACCGTGAACAGCGCGGAGTGGAGCGCCGCGGCCCTGGCCAGGAGGCGGCACGCTCCCGTGGGGGCGACCGCCACCAGCTCCCGGTGCGCCCAGGTCGGGTCGTGGCGGCCGGAGGCGCCACCGAGCACGAGGGAGAAGGGGACGCGGGTGGCGCCGTCCTCGACGTGGGGTTCGTCAGGAGCGCCGAGCACGGCCTCGGCGAAGGTGGTCCACCGCGGGTCCCTGGCCCCGAACAGGACGGCGGCCCCGGTGGCCAGCATCCTCGCCCGGTCCGGGTCGGGGGCCGTGCCCGGCGGGGGGACCGCTCCGACGAGCCTGGCGACTCCGTCGCAGACCTCCGGGGTTCGTCCCCTCGTCCCGTGGCGGAGCTCGGCGAGGGCGCCGGCGAGGACGACGGCCTCCCCGGAGGACGGGGTGGTGCCGACGAGTCCCAGCAGCGCGTCCAGCGCCGTCCCCGTGCACGACCGGGAGGATTCGGCCACCCTGACCCAGGCCGACGCGAGATCGGCGACCGGGACCCAGCCCGTGGCCTGGAGCGCCCGCAGCGCGGGTGTGGCCGCCGGGCCGGCGGCCCGGGCCAGGGCGTCGAGCGATCGGCGCGCACCGCCCCCCGGGTACCGGGCGGCCTCACCGGGCCACAGCCGCACCAGGTGCTCGACGGCGTCGGGGAGAGCGGTGCCAGTGGCCACCGCCCACCACGCGGCGGCGAAGACGACGCCGTCCTCACCGGCCGCCACCAGTGCCAGGAAGTCCTCGGCGTCGAACGCCCCCAGCCGGAGCAGGGGTTCCACCAGCGCGCTGGCCGCGCCGACGTCGTTCTCCCGGCCCAGCCGGCGCCGCAGGTGGGCGACGACCTCGGCAGCCAGCTCGCGGTCGTCGAGGTGGACCGCGCAACCGGAGGCCGCCGCCCGCACCCGGGCGTCGGGGTCGTCCAGGAGCGGGACCAGCGCGCGGACGACGTCCGCCGCCCCGGACCTGGCGCGCTGGTCGAACAGGTCGACGTCGGTGCCCGCCGGGAGGTGGCACGCGTCGCGGCTGGCGCCGGCGGCGACCGCCTCGAGGTAGGCGCGCAACAG